>DASRJN010000559.1:0-19305 GCA_035649455.1 Acidimicrobiales bacterium | reverse complement strand
CACGTCCGCATCCCGCCGCTTGCGGGCCACCGGCAAGGTGCCCGCCGTGCTCTACGGCCGGGGCGCCGAGCCGCAGGCCATCACGGTGGACTGGCGCGAGCTGCGCGTCGCCCTCACCACCGAGAAGGGCCTCAACGCGCTGATCAACCTCACGGTGGACGGCAGCACCACGCCCGCCATCGTCAAGGAGATGCAGCGCCACCCTGTGCGCCGCGACGTGCTGCACATCGACTTCCTGGCCGTGGACGTGGACAAGCCCATCGCCACCGACGTGCCCATCGTGATGGAGGGCGAGGCCACCCTCGTCTACCGCGAGCAGGGCGTGGTCGACCAGGTGATGAACGCCATCATCGTGCACGCCAAGCCCGACCGCATCCCTGGGCACCTGTCGATCGACATCTCCGAGCTGGAGATCGGTCACACCCTCACCGTCGCCGACCTGGTCCTCCCCGAGGGCGTCACCATCGACGCCGACCCCGAGGAGACCGTCGTCATCGCCCAGCTCACCAGCCTCGCCCTCGCCGAAGAGGGTGAGGGCGAAGAGGAAGAGGGCGAAGAGGGCGAAGGCGAGGAGGGCGCCGAGGGTGAAGGCGCCGAGGGCGAGGGCGGCGAGTCCGCCAAGGCCGAGCGCGAGTAGGCGCACCCACGCGCCCGCCGGCCATGACGCTGTTCGGACGGCGGGGTGCCGCGGCCGAGCGCCGCGGCACCCCCGCCGACCTGCTGGTCGTAGGGCTGGGCAACCCCGGCAGCGAGTACCAGTCGTCGCGCCACAACGTGGGCGCCGAGGTGGTCGAGCTGCTGGCCCAGCGCCACGGGGGCACGCTCAAACGCACCCGCGAGCGGGCCCTGGTGGCCGAGGTTCGCATCGAGGACGACCGGGTGGCGCTGGCCTTCCCCCAGACCTACGTGAACCTGTCCGGCGAGGCGGTCGCGCTGCTGGTCAAGCGGCACGGCATCACCGATCCCGAGCGCATCGTGATCGTCCACGACGAGCTGGACCTACCGCTGGGGCGCATCCAGATCAAGCGGGGCGGCGGCCTGGCCGGCCACAACGGGCTGCGCTCCATCAAGGCCCACCTCCACACCGACGAGTTCGTGCGGGTGCGCATCGGGGTGGGCAAGCCCGTGTCGAAGGAACAGGGTGCCGACCACGTGCTGCGCCGCCCCCCCAAGCGGGACCGGCTGGAGCTCGACGTGTCGGTCAACGAGGCGGCCGACGCGGTCGAGCTGATCCGCTCGGAGGGCGTGGACGCGGCCATGAACCGGGTCAATACGCGGCGATAGCGCGTTCCTCGCGGGCCGCGGCCCGCTGCTCGGCCAGCCACCACTGGCGGACCACGATCGCCGCCACCACCACCGTGAACAGCTCGCCCGTGCCCCAGAACAGGGCGGCCGCGGTGCGCTGGTCGGACAGCAGGGGATAGGCGTCGGGGGCCACCGGCCGGCGCGCCGACAGCAACGCCAGCCCCACCACCGCGTGGAACGGCACGGCGACGAGCAGCGCCAGCAGCCGCGCCCCGAACGGCGGGCGCCCGGGCAGCGGGTCGACGCCCACCAGCACCGCCAGGAACAGCGTGCCGGCCAGGACCACGTGCGCATGCACCGCCAGGTGGACCGCCTGGTGGCGCACCGACAGCTCCAGCAGCGGGCTCAGGTAGATGGCGACGAGCCCGCCGCCGAACAGGCACCAGGCCACGACGGGGTGGGTGAGCACATGCGCCGGCCGGCTGCGCAACGCCTGCCGCACCCCCCTCCGGGTCGCCGGCCCCCCGGTCTGCAGCACCAACGTGAGCGGCGCCGCGAGCACCAGCAGCAGCGGCAGGGCCAGCCCGAGCAGCGTGTGCTGCACCATGTGCACCCACAGCCGCTCGTCCTCGAACCGGGCCACGCCCGACTGCGTCGCCACCACCGCCACGGCCAGCGCCCCCACCAGCGCCGCAGTCCTCGCCGGCGACCACCGCCGCCCCCGCCGTGCGAGGTCCCGCACCCCCCGCCAGTACAACACCCCCACCAGCACCACGACGACCAGCACGACCGGATCCAGCCGCCAGCGGAGCACAAGGTCACCGAGGTCAGGCGCAGCCACCGCCCCCGACGGTACCCGTGCCCCACCCACCCGTCCCGCCCACCAGTTCGCGCGCACACTCGTCCCGCCCAGCCGTTGGCCGTGCCGGCCCGCCGGTCCCGCACGCCTGGCCGGCGCGACACTCGGCGCCCGTGCCCGCGGGTCGGGCGCGGGCGTAGCAGCATGACGTGCGGGCGGCCGGCGGGTGATCCTGGGGTCAGTCCCGCACGGCGGGTCGCGGCTCTGCTACAACGACAGCCGTGTCGGTGACCGAGCAGCCGACTCCATCCCCCTCATCGCCGCCCGGCTCGCCGCCTCACCAGGCGCCCGGGGGTCCGTCCGTCCTTGGCGTCGGGGTGGTCGTGTGGCTGGCGTCGGAGGTGATGTTCTTCGCGGGCCTGTTCGCGGCGTACTTCACGCTGCGGGCGGTCAACGACGTGTGGCCGGCCGAGGGCGTCGAGCTGGAGACGGCGCGCACCGCCGCTGCCACCCTCGTCCTCGTGGCGTCCAGCGGGGCGATCCACTTCGCGGTGGCCGCCGCCAAGCGAGGCGATCGGCGCGGGGCGGCTCGCTGGCTCGGCATCACAGCCCTGATGGGCGCGGTGTTCCTCACCAACCAGGCCGTCGAGTACGTGCAGGCCGACTTCCGCATCGACGACCACGCCTACGGCTCGATGTTCTACCTGATGACCGGCTTCCACGGCCTCCACGTGCTGGCCGGGCTGGTGTTCATGGGCGCGGTGGTGACCGCCATCGTCGGGGCGTCCCGGGCGCCCACCTACGAGACGGTCGAGGTGTGTGCGTACTACTGGCACTTCGTCGACGTCGTGTGGGTGGTGATGTTCACGACCATCTACCTGCTGCGATGACCGGTCGACTCCACCGGTGGCTGGTGGCCGCGCCGCTCGTGGCGACCGCGCTCGCCACCCCGCTGGCGGTCGCCGCCGCGCCGAGCCAGGAGGGCGACGACGGCCAGCTGGCCCAAGGCCGGGAGCTCTACCTGACCGGCTGCTCCAGCTGCCACGGGCCCGAGGGCGAGGGAGTGGACGCCCCCAGCGGCGAGCGTGGCCCGTCGCTCGTGGAGGCGGGCGAGGCCGGGGCCTACTACTACCTGTCGACCGGGCGCATGCCGCTGGCCAGCAGCGAGGAGCAGCCCATCCGCAAGGACCCGGCCTACACCCCGGAGCAGATCGACGCCCTGGTGGCCTACATCGCCTCGCTGGACGACGGCCCGAGGCTGCCCGATGTCGACGTCCGCCAGGGTGACGTGGCCGCCGGGGGGGAGATCTTCCGGGCCAACTGCCAGGCGTGCCACAGCGCCTCGGGCTCGGGCGGCGCCCTCAGCTACGGGCGGGCTGCGCCGCGCCTGTCCGAGGCGACGCCGACGCAGGTGGGCGCGGCGGTGCGCAGCGGCCCCGGCCAGATGCCGGTGTTCGGGCCCGAGACCATCACCGACGAGCAGCTCGACGACCTCGCCCGCTATGTCGAGTACCTCCAGAATCCGTCCGACCCCGGGGGTATCCCGATCGGTCGCACCGGGCCGATCCCCGAGGGGTTCGTGGCCTGGCTCATCGCCATCCCCGCGCTGCTGGCGCTGGTGGGGTGGATAGGCACGCGCAGCCCCATCCGCCGGCCGGCCACCGCGGCCACGGCTGCTGCCGAGGGTGACGATGACTGACCTCGTCGAGCCCGGCGTCACCGGCCCCGACGGTGCCGACCCCGACCACGAAGAGCGCGGGCGACGGGTCGAGCTCACGTCCGCCGCCTGCTTCGTGGTGGCCACGCTGGCCGCGATCGCGCTGGCGGTCGTGTACTGGCAGGGCGGCCAGCCCCAGGCCGAGGGCGTGCTGCTGGCCCTCACGCTCGGGGGCATCGGGGTGGGGATCGTGCTGTGGGCCAAGCACTTCATGCCCAACGACGAGGTGGCCGAGGAGCGTCACCCGCTCCAGTCGAGCGAGGAGGAGATCGCCGAGTTCAGCGCCGACTTCGCCGCCGGCCAGTCGAGCCTGGGCCGGCGCCGGATCCTCGTGGCCACGGCCGGCGGGGCGTGCGCGGCGTTGGGCGTCGCCCTGCTGTTCCCGGTCCGCTCGCTGGGCCCCCGCCCGGGGCGGGGCCTGAAGGAGACGCCGTACCGCAACGCGCCGATCCGGGTGGTGATCGAATCCGGCGTGCCGGTGCGCCCGGCCGACCTGGAGGTCGACGGCTTCATCACCGTCTGGCCGCGCGGGCACACGGACGCGGCCGATGCCGCCACCCTGCTGATCCGCTACCGGTCCGACCAGGGATTCGAGCCCCGCCCGGGCCGCGAGGACTGGACCGTCGACGACATCGTCGCCTACTCCAAGCTGTGCACCCACGTCGGCTGCCCGGTGGGCCTGTACCAGGCCCAGCTCGGCCTGCTGCTGTGCCCGTGCCATCAGTCCACCTTCGACGTGATGCAAGGCGCGCGGCCGGTGTTCGGGCCCGCCGCCCGGCCGTTGCCTCAGCTGCCCCTGGCGCTGGACGACGAAGGCTTCATCATCGCCACCGGCGACTTCTCCGCCCCGGTCGGGCCCGGCTTCTGGGATCGGGGCCGGTGAGCGACGCTCCCGCCCCGGAGACGCCCCGGCGGCGGCGCGGCCCCGAGCACCTGCTCACCCACCGGCTGGCCCGCTGGGTCGACAGCCGGCTCGGCACGGCCAAGCTGGCCCGCACCACCCTCAACAAGGTGTTCCCCGACCACTGGTCGTTCATGCTGGGCGAGCTGGGCCTCTACTGCTTCATCGTGCTGGTGCTGACCGGCGTCTACCTCACGTTCTTCTTCGATCCCAGCCTGAACCAGGTGATCTACCGGGGCAGCTACGCCCCCCTGCGCGGTGTGGAGATGACCGAGGCCTTCCGCTCGGCGCTGGAGCTCAGCTTCGACGTGCGGGCCGGGCTGGTGATGCGCCAGATCCACCACTGGGCCGCCCTGCTGTTCCTGGCGTCGCTGGGGGTGCACCTGGCCCGGGTGTTCTTCACCGGGGCCTTCCGCCGTCCTCGGGAGCTCAACTGGATCATCGGCTGCACGCTGCTGATCCTGGCCATGCTGAACGGCCTGTTCGGCTACTCGCTGCTGGACGACCAACTGTCGGGCACCGGGCTGCGCATCGTCTACTCGATCACCCTGTCGATCCCGCTGGTGGGGACGTGGCTGGCCTCGCTGCTGTTCGGGGGCGAGTTCCCGGGGCCGGACATCATCTCCCGCCTGTACGTCATCCACATCCTGCTGGTCCCGGCGGTGATCGTCGGCCTGCTGACCGCGCACCTGGCCATCCTCGTGCGGCAGAAGCACACCCACTTCTCCGGGCCCGGGCGCCGGGAGGACAACGTGGTGGGCGAACGCATGTGGCCCACCTACGCCGCCAAGGCGCTCGGGCTGTTCTTCCTGACCTCGGCGGTGCTGGCCTTCCTCGGCGGGGTGTTCCAGATCAACCCCATCTGGATCTACGGCCCCTTCGACCCGGCCGAGGTGTCGGCGGCCAGCCAGCCGGACTGGTACATGGGCTGGCTCGACGGCGCGCTCCGGATCATGCCCGGGTGGGAGATCCGCGCCTTCGGCTTCGAGATCCCGAACCCGTTCTTCCCGGGCGTGCTGCTGGCCGGGTTGACCTTCGGCCTGCTCTACGCCTGGCCCTTCCTGGAGGCCCGGGTGACGCGGGACCACGCCGAGCACCACCTGCTGGACCGGCCCCGGCAGCGGCCCGTGCGCACCGCGCTCGGCATGGCCACGATCTCGTTCTACTCGGTGCTGTTCCTGGGCGGGGCGGCCGACGTCCTCGCGGCCACCTTCGGGCTCTCGGTCAACGCCATCCTGTGGACGTTCCGCTTCCTGTGCCTGCTGGCGCCGCCGGTCGTGGGCTGGGTGACCTACCGCCTGTGCAAGGAGCTGTCCGCCCGCGACGGCGTCCCCACCGCCTCGACGGTCACGGTTCGTGAGATTCCGGGGCGACTCCGCCACCGCGAGGAGCCGAAGCAGGCCGAGCCCGAGTCCCAGGCCCTGCGCTCCTGACAGCAAACTCTCAGCAACTTCTCGACAGTTGTCGCGACAACCAGTCGCTATTCGCGCGGAAGTGGGGGAGAATCGTGTGCATGAGGGGGAAGCCGCCGCTCCTCGCGCTCGTCGGAGCAGCCTCCGTGTTGGCGTTGAGTGGCTGTGGCTCGGGCAACCAGTACGTCAAGAACGACGCCCAGGGCGTCTACGCCAAGGTCCCCGACGGCTGGGCCGTCTACGACGAGGCCGACCTGGCCCCCGACGCGAGCGAGCGGGACCTCGAGCGTCTGGGCCAGCTGCAATGGACCCGCACCCTCCACGGCGGCGACGGGACGCATACGGTCGAGCTGTCCAGGGTCCCGAACGGCTCCGTGCCCTCGGGCCTGATGGTCGTCGGGGCGGTCCTCCCGCAGGATCGTGAGACCCTCGACCTCAGGACCTTGCGGGGCCGCGGCAACCCCAATGCCGACCCGTTGACGCTCGAGCAGCAGCCGCCGCAGACCGGGCAGACCTTCACCGTGCTCCAGGACGAGCAGGTCGAGCTCGACGGTGGCTTCAGCGGCGTCCACACCATCTACGCCGTCGACGGCACCGAAGGCGGGCCCTTCATCACCGAGCAGACCGTCGTGCGGAACGCACACTCGTCGTACATCTACATCTTCAAGGTGAGCTGCTCGCCGGAGTGCTACTTCGACACCTACAAGGACGAGATCAAGGATTTCGTCGACTCGTGGACGATCCAGGAGGTGCGGTCGTGACCACCCCGACGCCGGAGCAGCCGGGCGAGGCCGCGGACCTCCCGGAGGGCGAGCCCGTGATCACCGACTCCCCGGTCCCGACCAGGATCGTCCACGAGGCGAGGCCCAAGGAGGAGCCCAAGACCCGCCGGCCCATGGCCCGGTGGGACCGGGTGAAGTTCCTGGTCCTGATCTTCGCCCTGTTCTGGTTCTTCGTCTGGGCGGAGTACGCCGACGCCAACCCGTTCAACACGGTGGGCGACGCCGTGCAGGACACCTTCCGGACCAAGTGGTTCCTGGAGGTGCTGTTCGTCGTCGAGGCGATCCGCCAGGTCCACTACCTGATCTCCGAGCACTCCGCGCGCTACCACCGGTTCTGGACCAAGTCCGTCTTCGGTCGCTTCGAGAAGCGCACCGGGAAGATGAACGACTACACCCGCTACCGGATGGCGCGGGCGTTCAAGGTCGTCATCGCCATCGTGGTCATCAGCATCGTCGCCGGCACCATCTACGACGTGCCGCCGGCCACGGCGATGGTCGAGCTGCCCTCGCGGGTCTGGAGCTTCCTGCCCCTGGTGCTGCAGCTCGTCCTGTTCATGTTCTTCGCGGTGGGCCAGATCTTCGCCATCTTCTACTTCATGTCCCGCGGCGGCGTGGACACCTACATGCCCGAAGAGGTCGAGAAGCGCTTCAGCGACGTCTGGGGGCAGGACCCGGTGCTCGACCGGGTCAAGGAGAACATCGTCCTCATGGAGAAGCCGGACCTGATCGAGGAGAAGGGCGGCCAGGTGCCGTCCGGGCTCTTGCTCTACGGGCCTCCCGGCACCGGCAAGTCGCTGATGGCCGAGGCCGTGGCGGGCGAGACGGGCAAGCCCTTCGTGTCGGTCGACCCCGGCGCCTTCATCAACATGTTCATGGGCGTCGGCATCCTCAAGGTCATGGCCCTGTTCCGCAAGCTGCGGCGGCTGGCGCTCCGCTACGGCGGCGTCATCGTGTTCTTCGACGAAGCCGACGCGCTGGGCAGCCGGGGCGGGGCGGTGGCCGGACCGCTGGGACAGTTCGCGACTCCGTGGGCCGACGGCGTGAAGGACCACCTGCGCTGGCTGTCGCCCGAGGGCCGGGCGGTGGTCCTGTCCGCGGCGAACGGCATGTCACCCGACCCGTCGCCCGGGCGCACGCGCGACGGGATCATCATGGGCGGCATGGGTGGCGGCGGTGGCGGCATGGGCACCCTGCAGGCCCTGCTCTCCCAGATCTCCGGCCTGAAGAAGCCGCGGGGCATCATCAACCGCTATGGCCGGCGCCTACTGGGCATGAAGCCGAAGCCGCCGCCCAAGTACCGCATCCTGATCATGATGGCCACCAACATGCCGGAGGCGCTCGACCCGGCACTGCTGCGGCCGGGCCGCATCGACCGCATGTACAAGGTCGGCTATCCCTCCAAGGAAGGCCGAAGGCGCACGTTCGAGGGGTACCTCGACAAGGTCTCGCACGAGCTCACCGAGGCCGACGTCGAGAAGCTCGCCACCATCACCCCCTACGCCACCGGCGCCAGCATCCAGGACATGGTGAACGAGGCGCTGATCAACGCCATCCGCCAGGGCCGCGACGTCGTGACGTGGGCCGACATCATCGCCGCCAAGCACCTCAAGGAGCTGGGACCGCCCGAGGACGTCGAGTACATCGAGCGCGAGCGGCATGCCATCGCCGTGCACGAGGCCTGCCACGCGGTGGCGGCCTACCGCACCCGGCGCCACCGCACCATCGATCTCGCCACCATCGAGAAGGGCGGCAACTACCTCGGCATGGTGCAGAGCGTGAAGCCCGAGGACCAGTTCACCACCTGGCGGAGCGAGTACGAGTCCGACATCAAGGTCTTCCTGGCCTCCCTGGCCGGTGAGCGCATGTTCTTCGGGGGCGACAACTCCTCCGGGGTCATGGGCGACCTCGACGGCGCCACCTCCATCGCCGTCATGATGGAGGGCTACTGGGGCATGGGCCAGACCATCGCGTCGCACGGCGCCAGCCGCCGCCTGGGCGTCGGCGGTGGAGGTGGGGGCGGCCCGCGGCCCGGCGAGGAGGACGACCAGCGGGATCTGCTCAAGGGCAACCTGGGCGAGCGCATCGAGGCCAACCTCGCCCGGCTGCTCGAAGAAGCCGAATCGCTGCTGACCGAGAACCGGACCGAGGTGTTGCGCCTGGCCCACGCGCTGGAGACCCACAAGACGATCGCCGGCGAGGACGTCATCGCCGTGATCGAGGGCCGGGAGGGCCCGCTCATCGACGGCAGCCAGTACGTCGACGACGGGTTCGTCGACGCGATGGAGGCGTTCCACGCCTCGGTCGTCTTCGCCCACAGCGCCCACGAGAAGGTCGCGATCCCGCTGCCCAAGCCGAACGGCCAGCATCCCGAGGACACGGGAGTCGCGGCGGCCACAGGCGGGGGCAACGGCCATGCGCCGGGCGGCGAGGTGGTGCCGGAGACATCCCAGACCAGCCCGTCGCCGGGAGGCAACGGGTCCGACTAGGCGGCCGCCGCGGCGCTCACACCTTCACGGTGCGGTGCGTCGCGGGGTCGGCGCTGCGGCCGACGTGAAGCCGGACCGTGCCGCCGGTGTGCTGGGCGCGGCGGCCCAGTGCCTCCGGCTCCAGCTCGAACTCGACGTTGGCGACCATCCCCGGGGCCACCGTGACCCGCCGGAAGGCGCGCAGGGTGCGCAGCGGCCGTGGGTCCGAGCCGCGGGCTTCGTCCAGGTAGACCTGCACCACCTCGTCGCCCGGGCGGGTCCCGGTGTTGACCACGGGCACGGTGAGCTGGACGCGGCCGTCGGGCGTCTCCCGGGTCGTGATGCGGCCGTGCTCGAAGGTCGTGTACGTCAGCCCGTAGCCGAACGGGTAGGCGGGGGAGCGGCCGGTCGCCTCCATCAGCCGGTAGCCGTACAGCGAGCTGAAGCGCACGCTCCTGCCCCCGCCCAGCGGAGGTAGCTGCTCGGCGGCCCGGGGCCAGGTGCAGGGCAGGCGGCCGCCCGGGTTGACCTCGCCGAACAGCGCCCGCGCCACCGCGGTGCCGCCCTCGGCGCCGGGATACCAGGCCATCAGGATGGCGCCGGCCTGCTCCCGCCACGACTCGGCCACGATGGGGGCCGAGCCCACCAGGACCACGATGGTGCGGGGGTTGGCCGCTGCCACCGTGCGGATCAGCGCCTCGTCACCCGGCGGGAGCGTCAGCGTGCGCCGGTCGCGCCCGCGGCGGACGGGCCACTCGCCCGCGTCGTGCACCACCGGACCGGCCACCACCACGGCCACGTCCGCCGCCGCGGCGGCCAGCCAGGCGCCTTCCAGGTCGGTGCCGTCCTGGTGATCGAGGTTGATGACGAACCGGTCGCACAGGGCCCGCAACCCGTCCAGGATGGTCACGACGGGCGCCCGCTCGGCCCGTCCCGCGGCCAGCGGCGCGGCCGCCCGCGTCCCCAGCACGGCCAGGGACGCCACCTCGGCGCCGTCGAGCGGAAGCACGGGGTGGCCCGCCGCGGGCCCGATGCGCACGGTCTCGTTGCGCAGCAGCACCAGCGAGCGCTCCGCCACCTCCCGGGCCAGCGTCCGGTGGGCGGTGCCGCCCAGCGACGCGGGCGTGTAGCGCTCGGGCTCGCCCGCCGGGCCGGTCCGGTCGGCGAACCAGACCTGGCGGCTCAGCACCCGCAGCGCGGCGTCGTCGACCCGGCCCGCCGCCAGCCGGCGGAAGCGCACCAGCCGGGCCAGGTTGCGGAACCGCCAGGCGAACGGCATCTCCACGTCCAGGCCGGCGGCCATGGCCTGGGCCGAGCGCACGCCGAGCACGAACCCGCTGAGCGTGAACCCGTCGAAGTCCCATTCGTCCTTGAGGATCTCGGTGAGCAGGCGGCGGTCGTGGCCGCAGCGCTCGCCGTCCAGCCGGTGGTAGGCGGTCATGACCGCGGCCACCCCCGCCTCGACGCAGCGCCGGAAGGGCGGCAGGTAGTGGTCGCGGAGGTCGTCCTCGTCGACGTGCACGTCGAGCCGGTAGCGGCCGTCCTCGACCGACGCCGCCACCAGGTGCTTGACGCACGCCATCACGTGGCGCTGGGCCCCGCGGATGAGGGCCGCGCCCATCTCGCCCACCAGGCGCGGATCCTCGCCGAACGTCTCGTGGGCCCGTCCGCCCCCGGGGTGGCGCAGCAGGTCGACGCACACGCCGCCGTAGAGGTTGGCCCCCACCGCCCGGGACTCCACGCCGAGGGCGTCACCGACCCGGGCCTCCAGGCCGGGGTCGAACGTGGCGCCCCGCCCGATCGGCACCGGGAAGGCGGTGGCGCCGGGCGCGTCGACCCCGCCGGCGCCGTCGACGTAGCGCAGCCCGGGCACGCCCAGCCGTGCCACCTCGCCCGCCACCCAGACGTGCTGGTCGCCCCGCAGCATGGGCCGCAGCCCGTGGCGCAGCGAGACCGACCCGGTGAGGAGCTGCACCTTCTCGTGCTCGGTCATCTGGTCGAGCAGCGCCCGGGCCCGGGTGTCCACGTCCCCACCCCCGGTCGACTCCGGGTCGTCCAGCCCGCCCCACACCGCCGGCGGTGGCGGTAGCGGCGCCTTCGCCTCAGCCCGCACCGCGAGCAGCACGGGATCGGCCACGAGGGCGTCGATGTCCTCGGGCGCGTCGGCAATGTGAGGATCCCCAGTGGCCACGCCTCCGAGGGTACGCCCACCACACCGCTCGTACACTCCCGCCATGGCCGACGTCCCCGATGCGCCCGGTCCGGTGCAGCCCAGCAACGTCCTCGTGGTGCTGCTCGACTCGCTCAACCGCCACATGCTGGGCAGCTACGGGGGCACCGAGTTCGCCACCCCCAATCTCGACGCCTTCGCGTCCCGGGCCACCCGCTTCACCCGCCACGTGACCGGGTCATTGCCCTGCATGCCGGCCCGCCACGACATCCTGTGCGGGGCGCTCGACTTCCTGTGGAAGCCCTGGGGCTCGATCGAGCTGTGGGAGCGCCCCGTCACCGCCGAGCTCCGGGGCGCGGGGGTGACCACCATGCTGGTCAGCGACCACCCGCACCTGTTCGAGACCGGGGGCGAGAACTACCACACCGACTTCACGGGCTGGGACTACGTGCGGGGCCACGAGGGCGACCCGTGGCGCACCTACGTGGACACGTCCTGGGTGGGCACGCCCGCGCCGCCGGCCCGGGACGGGGCCTGGTTCTTCCGCAAGACCTGGGGCTCCGACGTCCAGATCGACCGGGCCTACGACCGCAGCCGCACGTTCTTCCGGGCCGAGGACGACTATCCCGGGCCCCGCACCATGGCCGCGGCCGCCGATTGGCTGCGCCGAGCGGCCCCCCACCACGACCGCTGGCTGCTGTTCGTGGACGAGTTCGATCCCCACGAGCCGTTCGACACCCCGCCGCCGTGGCTCGGCCGCTACGAGGACGAGCCCTGGGACGGCGAGCTGGTCATCTGGCCGCCCTACACCGTCGGCGGGGTCGCCAAGGGCCTGATCAGCGAGGCCGAGGCCCGCCACATCCGGGCCAACTACGGGGCCAAGCTGTCGATGATCGACCACTGGTTCGGCCAGGTGGTGGCGGCACTGGACGAGGGCGACCTGTGGGACACCACGGCGGTGATCCTGTGCACCGACCACGGCCACTACCTGGGCGAGACCCGGGGCGGAGCCGACATCTGGGGCAAGCCGGGCGTGCCCCAGTTCGAGCCGCTGGGCCACGTGCCTCTGCTGGTCCACTGGCCGGGCGTGGGGGGTGGGTCCGCCTGCGACGCCCTAACCACCAGCGTCGACCTGCACGCGACCCTGGCCGACGTCTTCGGCGTCCGGCCCCACCACCGCACCCACGGGACCTCGCTGCGCCCGCTGCTGGACGGCACGGCCGGCCACGTCCGGGACTGGGCGGTCGGGGGCGTGTGGGGCAACTGGGTGCAGGTCACCGACGGCCACCGCAAGTACGCCCGGGCCCCGGTGGACGGCAACCGCCCGCTGTCCATGTGGTCGAACCGCTGGTCGACCATGCCGCTCCACCTGGCGGGGGTCGAGGACCTGCCGCCGCCCGACTCGCGCGCCGAGCTGGCGTTCATGCCCGGCTCCACCGTGCCGGTCATCCGCCAGCCGTTCGGTCCGGGGGACCGGCTGCCGTACTGGGCCGCCGGCCGGGCCCTGTCCCACCACCTCTACGACGTCGACGTCGACCCTGACGAGGGGGAGAACCGGGTGGGGGAGGCCAAGGTCGAGCGCGACATGGTCGACCTGCTCCGCACCGCACTGGACGAGCTGGAGGCGCCGGCCGATCAGTACGCCCGGCTCGGGCTCAGCTGAGGAGCGGCTGAGGCCCTCGCAGCAGCCGGCCGGGACGTGCTCCCGTCGACTCGTCGTTCTCCCGGACCACCTCGCCGCGCTTGACCGTCGCCGCGTAGCCCCGGGACCGCTGGATCAGCCGGCGGCCCCCCGCGGGCAGGTCGTAGACGATCTCGGGCGCCTCGATGGCGAGAGCGTCGAAGTCGATGACGTTCACGTCGGCCAGGTGGCCGGGCGCCAGCAGGCCGCGGTCGTCGAAGCCGTACAGCGCCGCGGTGCGCCGGGTCTGCAGGTGGACCGCATGCTCCAGGCCGAGGCGCACGCCGCGGGACCGGTCCCGCACCCAGTGGCTCAGCATGTACGACGGCAGCGAGGCGTCGCACAGGATCCCGCAGTGGGCGCCGCCGTCGCCCAGGCCGAGCACGGTGGAGGGGTGGACCAGCATCTCGTGCAGCGCGCCGAAGTCGCCGTGGGCATAGCCCAGCAGCGGCAGGTACAGCAGCCCCTGGCCGTCGTCGCTCAGCAGGTGGTCGTAGGCCAGGGCCTGGGGCGTGGTGCCCTCACGGGCGGCCACCGCCTCGAGGCTCTCGGACGGCGGCGGCTCGTATTCGGGCGGGTCCCCCAGCGGGAACAGCTTGTGGTACGAGGAGGTGAGGAAGGCGGCGATGCCCTCCAACTGGGGCCTCTCGGCGAGCATGGCGTCGCGCACCTCGGGCGTGCGCAGCCGGGCCAGGCGTTCCTCGCGCGGCAGGCCGGCGATGGCCTGCCAGGTCTGGTGGAACAGGAACGGGTTCGCGGTGGTGTCCCAACCCAGCAGGATGCAAGCGGGCCGGCCCGCCACCTGGGGGACGATGCGTCCGCCCTCGGCCGACGCCTGGTCCGCGAGCTCGATCAGCCGGCGCCAGTGCTCGGGCCGGATGTCGTCCTGCAGGCAGTTGAACGTGACCGGGCGTCCGGACTCGCGCGCCACGGTGGCCATCCAGGCGAACTCGGCCTCGGCGTCGAACATGTCACTCGCCAGCTCGAACACGCCCGCTCCGGCCCGGCCCAGGCCGCGGCCGATGGCGATCAGCTCGTCGGCGCTGGCGAGGGTGCCTTCGGCCAGCTCGCCGTCCTTGGCCCGGTGCAGGATCGTGCGGGTGGTCGAGAACCCGGCGGCCCCGGCCTCGACGGCCTCCTGGACCAGCTTGGCCATGAGCTCGATCTCGTCGCCGGTGGCCTCGGCGTTGGCGCCGCCCCGCTCGCCCATCACGTAGGCCCGCACCGCGCCGTGGGGGACCAACGCGGCGACGTCGAGCACGCGGCGCAGGCGCTCGATCTCGTCGAGGTACTCGGGGAAGGTCTCCCAGTTCCAGGTCATGCCTTCGTCGAGCGCGGTGCCGGGGATGTCCTCGACGCCCTCCATGAGCTGGATGAGCCAGTCCCGCTTGGCCGGGCGGGCGGGTGCGAAGCCGACGCCGCAGTTGCCCATCACGATGGTGGTGACGCCGTGCCAGCTCGACGGGGTGACCTCGGGATCCCAGGTGACCTGGCCGTCGTAGTGGGTGTGGATGTCGACGAAGCCAGGCGTGACCAGCCGGCCCTGCGCGTCGATCTCCCGCCGCCCCCTTCCCTCGACCTGGCCCACGGCCGTGATGCGCTCGCCGTCGATGGCGACATCGGCGGTGCGGGCCGGCCCTCCGGACCCATCGACGACGGACCCGTTGCGGATGACCAGGTCGTGCATAGCCCTCCCCCTTCAAGAACGCCTGATACAGGTGTCAGCGACCAGCCAACACCAGCTTGACCGCGCGGTCAAGTGAGCCTCTCTCCGAAAGTGTCACACCCTGTTCGTATCGTCCGGGCCATGGATCTGTGGTGCCCGCCCCGCAACGTGCCCCACCTCTACGAGTGGTGGCGTCCCCTCGTGCAGGCCGGTGCCCGGGCGCGCTCCGAGCACCTGCCCTGGTCCGTCCATCTCGACGAGTTCCGCCTGGTCGGCCGGGTCAGCGAGTGCGATCGGCGCGACGTGTGGATCTACGAGCACGTGCCCAGCGGCGGCTCGCTGTGCGTCGACCTCACCGGCGAGGCGTACCGCTTCGTGGCCTCCCCCGACGACGTCACGTCCGGCCGGTTCGTGGGCTGCCAGCTGGCCACCGCCTTGCGCCGGGCCGGCCTGCCCCGTGCCATCACCGCCGCCCGCTACGTCGAGCCGCAGCCCCGCGCGGCGGCCGTCCCGGAATCGCCGCGCGACGTGGCGTCGCCGCGTGTGGTGCGGCGAGGCCACCTCTCGCTGGTGTGACCCCCGGCCCGGGGGTGCTACCGGCCGGGGAGGCCATGCCCCTTGGCTGCCCCCGTCGGGGCGGCCAACCCGTTATGCGAGGGACGAGTCGGTGCCATCATGTGACGGCGTTCACAAGCATCGGGAGCTCGGGGGTGTGCGATGCAGGTGGTCGAATCGAGCTACCCGCTCGACGGCGTCCGCTCGGCCACGACGGGCCCGCAGCAGGCCCTGGTGCTGCGGGCGGTCGAGGTCATGGAAGGCGATCCCCGGATCCTGGCGGGCTACCTCGTCGGCGGGTTCGCGGTCGGGCAGGGCGACGCCTACAGCGACGTGGACTTCCAGTTCCTGGCCTCCGATGACGCCACCGGCGAGCTGGCCGGGAACTGGACCGAGCTCCTCGACCGCATCGCGCCGCCCGCCCACGTGTCCCCGTTCCCCGGGGCGATCGGCGGGTCCGTGATCACCCCCGACTGGCTCCACTACGACATCGTCATCCATCCGGTCAGCGCGGTCGACGTCGCCACGGTCGAGGGCATGGTGCCGCTGTTCGACAAGGGCGGGCTCCTACCGGACGGTCCGGTGCCCCGGCCCGACCGGCGGCTCGAGCCGTTCTATCCCGAGTTCGCGGTGAACCAGTTCCTCTACATGCTCGGCAACATGGTGTCGGTCGTGGGCCGCAACGAGCCGATCCCGCTCACCAACGGCGTGATCCTGGTGCGCGACATGTGCCTGGTCCGCCTGTTCCTCGCCGAGAACGGCTGGGAGACCACCCGCGAGCACGCCTTCGGCAACCCCTTCCCGTTCACGAAGCGCTTGCGCGGCTACCTGGACGACGAGCAGAACGCGCTGCTGGCATCGCTGCCCCCGCTGGCGGCCACCATCGATGCGGGCATCGACGGCTACGTCGCCCTCGCCCGCATCTTCCTGCCCCGGGCCCGAGCCCTGGCCGCCCGCACGGGGGCCACATGGCCCGTCGCGTACGAGCGCGCCAGCGTCGGGTTCTTCGAGCGCATGCTCGGCGTGTCCCTGGACCTCCCGCCCTACCCCGGCGAGGACGCTCTGTGAGGCCGAACCACCCGGTAGCCGGCCGCCGACTGGCGACGGCCGGATCGGGTCTGGCTAGTCGCCGAAGTGGCCGGCCGGGATCTGGCCCATCTTGCCGGACTGGTAGTCCTCGAACGCTTGCTCCAGCTCGTCCCGGGTGTTCATCACGAACGGGCCGTACTGGGCCACCGGCTCCCGGATGGGCCGCCCACCGAGCAGCAGCACCTCGAGGTTGGGGGTGTGCGAGTCCTGGGTGGTGTCGGCCGCCAGCACCAGGTGGTCGCCGGGGCCGAACGCCGCCAGGTTCCCGGTGCGGACCGGCCGGTCCTCGCTGCCGACGGTGCCCTGGCCGGCAAGGACGTAGACGAGGGCGTTGAAGTCGGGGGACCACGGCAGCACCAGCCGGGCCCCGGGGGCGACGGTGGCGTGCACGTAGGTGATGGGCGTGTGCGTGATCCCCGGCCCCTCGTAGGAGCCCAGGTTGCCGGCGATGAGGCGCAGCAGCACGCCGCCGTCGGGCGAGCGGAGCAGCTTGACCTGGCCGCCCCGGATGTCCTGGTAGCGGGGGTCGACCCACTTGTCGGCCGCGGGCAGGTTCACCCACAGCTGCACGCCGTGGAACAGGCCGCCGCTGGTCACCAGCTCCTCGGGCGGGCGCTCGATGTGGAGGATGCCCGAGCCCGCGGTCATCCACTGGGTGTCGCCGTTGGTGATGAGGCCGCCGCCTCCCGTCGAGTCCTGGTGCTGGAAGGTGCCGTCGATCATGTAGGTCACGGTCTCGAAGCCCCGGTGCGGGTGCCAGGACGTGCCCCGGGGCTCGCCCGGCGCGTAGTCGACCTCGCCCATCTGGTCCATGTGGACGAAGGGGTCGAGCAGGTGGCGCGGCATGCCGGCGAAGGCGCGCCGCACGGGGAAGCCCTCGCCCTCGAACCCGGACGGCGCGGTCGTGACCGACAGCACGGGTCGCTCGACCGACGTCCCGGGGTCGGGCTCGGTGACTGCGGGGAGCGTGAGGGGGTCGTCGACAGTGATGGCAGGCATCTGGTCTTCCTCCTGATCTTCCCCGACAAGAACAAATTGTACGCGCAACTATTCCCGGTCCGGCAGGGGTCAGTCGCGGCGCCGGGACTGGCGCACGAAGCCTCCGAGGCCGAACGCCATCAGGGCGGCTCCGGGCACGATCACCCAGAGCCCGAGGATCAGACCGTTGGCCAGAGTGGCCGCCCCCAGGCCGATGGCGAACGGCCACAGGCTGGCGTGCGGCAGGTAGTGCTCGTGGACCTCGGCCGGCGGCTCAGCGGCCGCCGGCCCCTCGCCCCGGAGGCCGAGCCACAGATAGAGCGCCACCCACGCGGTCAGCACGACGGTGAGCGCCAGCAGCAGGACGCCCGCGTACTCGTCGTGGGCCACCACCCAGTAGATGGCGGCCATCACCGCCACCACGACGGCGATGGCGAAGAACACCCGCCACGGCACCGCCCGGTCGTCGACCAACCGGCGCCCCCCGTGGCCCGTAGGCTCCTCCGCTGCCCGCGGCTCCAGCTCGCTCACTTCTGGCCGTCCCCGTGGGTGCCGGCCGGGGCGGGCTCAGGGTGGTGCAGATCCCAGACCGGGCGGGGCGAGCGGATGGGGGGCAACGGCCCGATGAAGTTCTCGGGTGGGGGCGGGGAGGTGGTGGCCCACTCCAGGGTGTGCCCCTCCCAGGGATCGTCCCCGGCCACGGTGCCCAGCTTCCCCCGCAGCGTCTGCACCGCGTTCCACAGGAAGGGGAGGGTCGACGCCCCCAGCAGGAAGGCACCCAGCGTGGAGATCTGGTTGAGCCCGGTGAACCCGTCGTCGTCGAAGTAGTCGGCCACCCGCCGGGGCATGCCCTCCAGCCCGAGGATGTGCTGCACGAAGAACGTGATGTGGAACCCCACCAGCGTCATCCAGAAGTGCACGTTGCCCCAGCGCTCGTCCAGCATCCGTCCGGTGATCTTGGGCCACCAGTAGTAGATGCCCCCGAAGAGGGCGAACACCGCCCCCCCGAACAGCACATAGTGCATGTGGGCCACCACGAAGTAGCTGTCCTGCACCTGGAAGTCGATGGGGGCCGACGCCAGCATCACACCCGTCAGCCCGCCGAGCAGGAAGGTGAACAGGAACCCCAGCGCGAACAGCATGGGGGTGGGGAAGACCAGGCTGCCGCCCCACATCGTGCCGATCCAGTTGAAGAACTTCACACCCGTGGGCACCGCGATCACCATCGAGAAGCCGATGAAGAACGGGTTCACCACCGCCCCGGTCGTGAACATGTGGTGCGCCCACACGCCCACCGAGTACGCCGCGATGGCGATGGTGGCGAACACGAGCCCGGCGTAGCCGAACACCGGCCGCCGGGAGAACACGGGCAGGATCTCGGTGACCACGCCGAAGAACGGCAGCACCAGGATGTAGACCTCCGGGTGCCCGAAGAACCAGAACAGGTGCTGCCACAGGATCGGCGCCCCGCCGTTGGTGGCGTCGTACACGTGCGCTCCGAGCTGGCGGTCGGCGAGCAGCATGGCCGCCGCGGCCGAGATCACGGGGAACACCGTGAGCACGAGGATCGAGGTGACCAGCATGTTCCACGTGAAGATGGGCATGCGGAACATGCGCATCCCCGGTGCCCGCATGCAGATGACCGTGGTCACGAGGTTGACCGAGGCGAGGATCCCGGACACGCCGATGAGGGCCACGGCGATGATCCACAGGTCGTTGCCGAGCCCCGGCGAGTAGAGGCTGTCCGACAGCGGCGTGTAGGCGGTCCAGCCGAAGTCGGCGGCGCCGTCGGCGGTCAGGAAGCCGGTGAGCAGCGTGATGCCGCCGAACAGGATGAACCAGTAG
>DASRJN010000558.1:0-5138 GCA_035649455.1 Acidimicrobiales bacterium | reverse complement strand
GCGAAGGGGAGCGGATCCTCGGGTCGAGTCCGACCGAGGAGGAACGCCTGTGACCGACGACAAGAACTTCAAGCGACTCGTGCGCGCCCGGATGGCCGAGGCGGGCGAGTCGTACACCGAGGCGCGGGACGCGCTGCGGGGGGTGGCGGCAGTACCGGACGGCGGGGCCGAGCCCGACTCGTTGCCCCGGGACGCTCGCATCTTCGTGACCGGGCACCGGGGGCTCGTGGGCTCGGCGCTGGTCCGGCGGCTGCAGGCCGAGGGCTACCAGCGCATCCTCACCGCCACGCGGGACCAGCTCGACCTGCGGGACCAGGCGGCGGTGAGCTACTGGTTCCGGGCCAACCGGCCCGACTACGTGTTCCTGGTGGCCGGGACCGTGGGCGGCATCATGGCCAACTCCACCCGCCCGGCCGAGTTCCTCTACGACAACATGCTGATCCACGGCACGGTCGTCCACTCGAGCCACGAGTACCGGGTGCGCAAGCTGCTCTACCTCGGGTCCAGTTGCGTCTATCCCCGCTTGTCGTCGCAGCCGATCACGGAGGACCAGCTGCTGACCGGACCGCTGGAGCCCACCAACGAGGCCTACGCGGTGGCCAAGATCGCCGGCATCAAGCTGTGCGAGGCCTACCGGGCCCAGTACGGCGACGAGTTCATCGCCGCCATGCCCACCAACCTGTACGGCCCCAACGACAACTTCGATCCGGAGGGCGGCCACCTGGTCCCCATGCTCATGCGGCGGTTCCACGAGGCCAGGCTCGCCGGCGAGTCCGTGGTCGGCGTATGGGGCAGCGGCCAGCCGCGGCGCGAGCTCATGCACGTCGACGACCTGGCGTCGGCCTGCCTGTTCCTCATGCGGCACTACGCCGGGCCGGACCTCGTCAACGTGGGCACCGGCGAGGACGAGACCGTGCGGGCCATCGCCGAGCGGGTGCGGGACGTGGTCCACCCCTCCGCCGAGCTCGCCTTCGATCCGACCAAGCCGGACGGCGTGCCCCGCAAGCTCCTCGACGTCTCGCGCATCCATGGGCTCGGCTGGCACCACCGGATCGGGCTGGACGAGGGGCTGCGCACCACCTACGAGTGGTTCGGCAGGAGCGTGGCGAGGACGTCGTCGATCAGCGGTACGGACGCCATCTCGGCCGCGATGCGACCCGCGGCGCGGGCGTAGGCGGCGTCCGCCAGGACCCGGCCGATGGCGGCGGCGATGGCGGCGGCGTCGCCGTCGGCGGCCGTGAGCCCCGCGCCCGCGGCCGTCACGCGCCGGGCGTTCTCGAACTGGTCGGCAAACATGGGCACCGTCACCACGGGGACGCCCGCGGCCAGGGCGCCGTAGGTCGTGCCCGAGCCGCCGTGGCACACGACCAGGTCGGCGCGGTCGAGCACGTCGGCCTGGTCCACCCACCGCTCGACGTGCACGTGGGCCGGGACCGGGCCCAGCCGGACCGGGTCGAAGGCCCGGCCCACGGTGAGCAGGACCCGGGCCTCCAGCTCGGCCACCGCCGCCAGCGCGGTGCGGAAAGCCGCGGGGGCCCGGGTCATGTGAGCGAGCACGCCCCCGAACGACACGTACACCAGCGGCCCGCCTTGCCCGGGCCACCAGTCCGGCAGCGGGACGATGCCGGCCGCGGGCTCGCGGAACCGCCGCGTGGCGGCGAAGCGCGAGGGGTCCAGCGACGCCGGGAACCGGGTGAGGTAGGGCGTGGCCCGCACCGCGGCGGTCAGCCCGGCGCGGTGCTCCTCCAGCGCGGGAGCCGCGGCCACGATCGAGCCGGCCTCGGCCTCGGCCAGCGAGATGGCGACTTGAGCGACGGGGAGCGAACGGTCGTGGGCCACGACGGCCGAGGCGTACTCGCACGGGTCGCGTAGCACCAGGTCCGGGCGCCACTCGGCGCAGGCCGCCTCCATGGCCGGGAGCAGGGCTCGGGCAGCCAGCCGGCCGAACAGCTCCCGGTTGCCGAGGATGCTGGCCTCGGCCGCGGGCGCGACCGGGAGCTGCTCCCGGATCGGCGCGATCTCGGCCTCGGGCGGCTCGCCTCCGGCCCGGAAGGGGAAGCCGGCCCGGTCCACCAGGTCGGTCAACGCCTTCGGTCCGACCACGAGCGTGTCGTGCCCGAGCCGGCGCGCCGCCGCGAGCACGGGCACCAGCGGGTTCAGGTGGCCCGAGCCGCCCAGTGAGCACGCGGCGAGGATGCGCATGCCCGCCCGCTCAGCCGGCGAGGAAGGCCCGGATGGCGGCGAAGCCCACGTCGGGCCGGTCCTGGCACACGCCGTGCCCGCAGTCCGGGACCACCTGGAGGGTGCAGAGCTCGGGCCCGATCTCGGCGGCGATGGCCCGCGACCCGGACGCGGGGCAGATGGGGTCGTCCTCGCCCGCCAGGACCAGCACCGGGCAGGTGATCCGGTCGAGCGAGCCGCGCAGGTCGTAGGTGCGCTCCTCGCCCGCCTGCCAGTGCTGGAACACGTCGAGGTTGGCGTGCGCCATCCCCCGGGCCCGCATGTCAGCGAGGTCGGGCCCGGGGTGGCGCGCGTAGAGCGGCACGCACGTGGTGGCGTAGCGGACGAAGGTGTCGGGGTCGGCCTGGTCGAAGAACGCCTGCGCCGCCGCCACCGTTTCGGACCCGCCGAGCCGCCCGAACACGGCCAGGCGCTCGTCGAAGTCGGCGACCGGTGCTCCGGAGTCGAGGATGACGCGGGTGGCGTGGCCCGGGTGCCGGACCGCGTAGTGGAGCGCCACGATGGCGCCGAACGAGACCCCGCACACCACGGGGTCGACGATGCCGAGCGCGTCGCACAGCGCCACCAGGTCGTCGGCCCACTGGTCGTGGTTCCAGCGATCCGGCGTGCTGAGGTCGCTGCGCCCCATGCCTCGGTGGTCGTAGTAGACGACCTGGGCCATGTCGGCCAGCACCCCGAACGCGGGCTTGAACACGGTGTGGTCGGCCCCGGGACCACCGTGCACCATCACCACCGTGGGCCGCTCGCGCATCACCGACCCGTCCGGCACCAGCCCGAGCCCGTCGACGTCCACGTAGAGGCGACAGTCGCCCACCGAGACCCGCATCGGCCGCCCAAGCTATCCGGCGACGTCGGCGAAGGCCGGGGCATTCGGCTCCCGCTCGACCCGGGCGGCGCGGGCCACGTAGCTGATGGCGTGGTACCAGCCGGTGAGCAGCAGCAGGTCGAGCAGCTCGCGCTCGTCCAGGGCCGCGGCCAGGCGCGACCAGAGGGCGTCGTCGACGTCCGCCGTGTCGTGCAACTGGTCGACGGCTTCGATCAGCAGGCGCTCGCGCGCGCTCGTCCAGCACGGATCGGCGGCCGTGCCGCGGGTGAGCGAGGCCACCTGCGGCCCGTCGAGCCCGGCCCGCTCGGCGAAGACGGCGATGTGCACTCCCCACTCGTACTCGCAGCCGCAGCGGGCGCAGGTGCGGTCGATGACGATCTCCCGCTCCCGCAGGGACAGCGCCAGGCTGCGGCCCAGCTCGTGCCCGCCCCACGACCGGAGCGCCCGGGTCATGGGCAGGTGGTGGACGAAGGTGCGGAACAGCCCGATGGGCGGCACGCCGGGCGGCATCAGCGCGGCCAGCTCGGCGGCGACGTCGTCGGCGTAGGGCGGATCGAGCGGGGCGATGCGGGCCATCGGCTACCGTCCTCCTGGAGATCGGCGTTCTTGAAACCGAAACATCGTCGGGAAGGATATGTTTCTTATATCGAAACGGCAAGCGGCATGACCGAGACACCCCGACTCGGGCGGCCCGTGCGGGGCTCCACCACCGGGCGGCCGCTCATGGCCGCGCTCGACCTGCTGGGGCGGCGGTGGGCGCTGCGCATCCTGTGGGAGCTGCGGGACGGCCCGCTCGGTGCCCGGGCCCTGCGGGAGCACTGTGACGGGATGTCGTCCAGCGTGCTGTACGAGCGGCTGCGGGAGCTGGGCGACGCCGGGCTGATCTGCCAGGACGAGGCCGACCGCTACCGCCTCACCCGCCCGGGCGCGGCACTGGGCGCCGCCATCGAGCCGCTCGACCGCTGGGCCCGCAGCTGGGCCCGCTCCACCCGGGTCAGCGACCCGGGCGACCTCGGCGGAGGGCGGGGGCAGCCCGTCCGGCCACCGGCGGAAGGTCGAGGTAGGTGAGGATGCCGGGCGGCGCGGCGCAGACGTAGGGGATGGCGTTGACGCAGTGCATGGCCGTGGCCACGATCCCGGGGTTGCGGGCCAGGCCGGCCTCGACGGACGCCGGGTGCAGGCCCTTGAACGTGACCAGGGTGCCGGGGTCGCCGGTGATCTCGATCTCGAAGCGCTCGCCCTCCGGGCCGAAGGCCCACGGCGGGTCGAGATCGGCCTCGCCCATCAACCAGTTGACCGCGGCGGTGATCACCGGCTCGCCGTCGACCAGGCCCTCCCAGCGGAAGCGCTGGGCCGCCACCCGCCCGGGGGCGATGGGCCCGATGGGCGACTCGATCGGGGCGGTGGCCACCGCCGTCTCGTGGGTGGTGCGCAGCTTGGGGTCGAGGTCGAAGCCGAGCTCGGCGGCCAGCATCCATACGGACTGGCGGAACCCCGCGCCCAGGGCGTCGGCCATCACGCTGGCCCGGGCCTCGGCGGGCGTGGCGCCGAACAGCATCCAGTCCCGGATGACGTCAGGCGCGCCATAGGTGCGGATGTCGGAGAACTCCTCGGCCCGCACGTGGCTGACCGAGCCGGACAGCGCGGACAGCACCAGCGGGAAGCGCTCGGTGATGCCGCCCGGATGGATCCCGGTGCCGTGCAGGGTCACCCCGGCGGCCTGGCATACCGGGTCGAGCCGGGCCCGCTGGTCGGACGGCGGGTAGAACCAGCCGAGCGGCGTGACCACGTTCTTGCCCGACGCCAAGATGCGCTCGACGACGGCCGCATCGGCGAACAGCGGGCTGTAGAGCACGCAGTCGGCATCGAGGGCCAGCAGGGCTTCGGCGTCGCCCGTGGCGGCCACGCCCACGGGCGGGCGCCCGGCCAGGGTGCCGACGTCGACACCGTCCTTGCCGGGCGAGTGGACCCAGCACCCGACCAGGTCCAGGTCGGGGCGGTCGAGGACGGCAGCCATGGCGGCGCGACCCACCGACCCGCTCGCCCACTGGATCACCCGCAACGTTCCCCC
>DASRJN010000557.1:0-6304 GCA_035649455.1 Acidimicrobiales bacterium | reverse complement strand
TTCGTGATCTTCGTCTCGATGTCGATCTTCGCCGCCAACCTGCTGCTGAGCTGGCGGAGCCACCGCCGCCATCCGGTGGAGGTGGGCCCGGACCCGTGGGACTCCCGCAGCCTCGAGTGGATGGTCCCGTCGCCAGTGCCCGCGCACAACTTCGACGAGGTGCCCACCGTGTCGCACCTCGACGAGTTCTGGCACCGCAAGTACGGCGAGGACGCCACCGGCAAGGTCGTCCGCATCGCCACCGGCGCCGAGGTGGCCCAGAAGGGCGACGCCAAGGACGTGCACCTGCCGTCGCCGTCCTACTGGCCGCTGGTGGTGGCCGCGGGCCTGCCGCTGATCGGCTACGGCCTGATCTTCAACCTGGCGTTCGCCGCGGTCGGCGCGGTGATCGTCGTCCTCGCCGCCTTCGCCTGGGGCTACGAGCCGGCCGACGACCCCGAGGCGCATCACGGCCACGCCGGCCACGACGACGGGCATGCCGGTGGCGGGGACGGGCATGACGACGACGGCGAGGGCGGGGGTGACGGCCACGACGAGGAGCCGGTCTCCGTCGGCGCAGGCACGGGGGCGACGGGCGAGGAGGCCGCATCCGATGACTGACACCGCCATCCACGAAGACCCCACGGTCGAGCCCGATCCGGTGCTGCATCCCAAGGGCGTGGTCAGCCACGCCACCAGCACCGGCCTGTCCAACGAGAAGCTGGCCATGTGGGTGTTCCTGGGCTCGGACTGCCTGCTGTTCGGCGCCCTGATCTCCACCTACCTGCTGCTGCGCCACCGCTTCGTGGTCGGCCCCGGCCCCAAGGACGTGTTCGACATCCCCTTCACGTCGGTGTCGAGCTTCGTGCTGCTGTTCAGCTCGCTGACCATGGCGCTGGCGGTCGGGGCCATCCACCGGGGTGACGAGCGCCGCTGCCGGACCTTCCTGATCACGACGTCACTGCTGGGCATGGTGTTCATCGCCGGCCAGGTATACGAGTTCACCACCTTCGTGCGGGAGGGCCTCGGCTACACCACCAACATCTTCGGCTCGGCCTTCTACACCCTGACCGGCTTCCACGGCGCCCACGTCAGCATCGGCATCGTGTTCCTGCTGTCGCTGTTCGTGATGTCGGTCCGGGGCAAGCTGGGCGTCGAGCGGGCCGAGACCGTCGAGATCTTCGGCCTGTACTGGCACTTCGTCGACATCGTGTGGATCCTCATCTTCACGATCGTCTACCTGATCCCGTGAGCCGGGGGAGCGAACGATGAGCGTCGACACCGCACCGGAGCACAAGGGCACTCCCCTCGAGCCCCACCACGAGTCGCACCAGCACGAGCACCCGAGCGACCGCAACTACTTCATCGTGGCCGCCATCCTGGGCGTGATCACCGCGGCCGAGGTCGCGACCTACTACTTCGAGGACCTCAGCACCACGGTCCTGGTGATCTGGCTGTTCCCGATGATGATCGCCAAGTTCGCCATCGTGTGCGGCTGGTTCATGCACCTGCACTACGACAACCCGCTGTTCCGCCGGATCTTCGTGTTCGGGCTGACGCTGGCCATCGTGGTGTACCTGATCATGCTGACGGCCATGAACTTCTGGTCGTCGAGCTGGACGTCGTAGCCATGCTGGTCGCCGCCGGAGTCGACTTCTGGCGGTGGCAGCCGCACCCCGAGGTGTGGGTGCTGGTGGGGGGTGTCGCGGCACTGGCCGTCTACGCGTTGCGCGTGGTCGGGCCGAAAGTGGTGCCCAAGGGGCAGCCGGTGGCCAGCCGCCAGCAGCTGGCGTGGCTCATCCTCGGGATCGTGCTGCTGTGGCTGGCGTCGGACTGGCCGCTGCACGACATCGCCGAGGAGTACCTGTTCTCGGCCCACATGATCCAGCACATGCTGCTGACCTACTTCGTGCCGCCGGTCCTGCTGCTGGCCACGCCCGAGTGGCTGGCGCGGCTGGTCCTGGGCCGGGGCCGGGCCAAGCGGGCGTTCTACTTCCTCGCCCGCCCGGTGCCCGCGGCGCTGATCTTCAACGGCTTCCTGCTGCTCACCCACGCGCCCGGGGTGGTGAACCTCTCGGTCCAGAACCCGGTGGTGCACTACCTGGTGCACACCGGGCTGGTGTCGAGCGCCTTCCTGCTGTGGATGCCGGTGTGCGGGCCGCTGCCCGAGCTCCGCATCTCGTATCCGGCGCAGATGCTGTATCTGTTCGTCACCTCGATCATCCCCACCGTCCCGGCCGGGTGGCTGACCTTCGCCGACGGGGTGGTGTACTCGGCCTACGACGTCCCGGCCCGGCTGTGGGGGATCAGCGTCACGTCCGACCAGCAGGCCGCGGGGGCCATCATGAAGCTGGTGGGCGGCAGCTTCCTGTGGGTGGTCATCACCTTGCGGTTCTTCCAGTGGGCGGCCAAGTTCAGCGACACCGACAAGGCGGCCGACCAGGCGGGACCGGCCCACGACCTCTCGTGGAACGGCGCCGCGCCCCGGAAGGTCAACGGGACGAGCAGCGGCAACGGTGCCCGGCCCGGCGTCACGGCCACGGGTAGCTGACGCTCGTCAGGCGCTCGGACAGCTCCCACAGCAGGTGGCCCGAGCCGGCATCGGCGGCGGCCGGCGCCACCCGGACCTTCACCGGGGCGCCCCGCATCTCGAACAGGCCGCCCGGGCCGTAGTAATCGCCCGAAGCGACCCCGGGGGCGGTCGCGGCGTAGAGCAGCGGCAGGGCTCCGGCGGCGTCCGACTGCGCCAGGGTGTGGTCGCCGATGGCCAGGGCCAGCCCGGCGATGCGGGTGAGCACCGGGTTGCCCAGCTGCGCCGCGCTGTTCTGACCCAGGTGGGTGGCGGCATAGCCGGGATGGCCGGCGGCCGACACCAGGTCCGTGCCCGCGCCCGCGGCCCGGCGGCCGAGCTCGCTCACGAACAGCAGGTTGGCCAGCTTCGACTGGGCGTAGGCGGCCCAGCGGGAGTAGCGCCCGGCCTCGTAGTTGGGATCGTCCCAGCGCAGCTTGCCCCGGTGGTGCAGGTTCGAGCTGGTCGTGACCACCCGAGGCGCGGGCGCGGCCAGCAGCGTCGGCAGCAGCAGGCCGGTCAGCGCGAAGTGGCCCAGGTGGTTGACGCCGAACTGCATCTCGAAGCCGTCGGCTGTCCGGCCGAGCGGTGGGCCCATCAGCCCCGCGTTGTTGAGGAGCAGGTCGAGCCGGTCCACACCGGCCGCCACCCGTTCGGCCGCGACCCGCACTGCGGCCAGGTCGGCCAGGTCGAGCGGGACGACCTGGGGCTCGGGGCCGGTGGCCACCGCGGCCACCTCGGCTCGCGCCGCCTCGGCGCGCTCCGGGTTGCGGCAGCCGAGCAGGACCCGCGCGCCGTGAGCGGCCAGCGCCTGGGCGGCGCGCAGCCCCAGTCCGCTGTTGGCCCCGGTGACGAGCGCGGTGCGCCCGCTCTGGTCGGGGATGTCGGATGCAGCCCAGCCTGCCATCGCCATTCCTCCTAGTCGTCGGGCTCCCAGCGGAACAGCGCCACCGCGAGGGCGATCGCGGCCACCGCCCACACCACCAGCACCGGCCACACCCGGCCGGGGACCGAGGCGCCGTCGCTGAGCGCCCCGCGGGCGGCCTCGGCCAGGGCGGTCGAGGGCAGGGCGCGGGTCGCGGAGCGGAGCCCGGACGGCAGCTTGGCCAGCGGGAACACCATGCCCGACAGCAGCAGCAGCACTACGAACACGGCGTTGGCCACGGCCAGGGCGACCAGGGCCCGCATCCTTCCGGCCACGAGCAGCGCCAGGCCGGTGAAGGCGGCCACCGCCAGGACCAGCGCCGCCACCAGCGGCACGGGCGACACATCCGGCCGCCATCCCAGGGCGAGGGCGGCGATGCCCAGCACGACCACCTGCAGGGCGATCACCAGCAGCACCGCCAGCGCCTTGGCGGCCACCAGCCGGGACCGGCCGAGCGGCGTGGCGCCGAGGCGTTTGAGCACCCCGTACGAGCGGTCGAAGGCGGTGGCGATGGCGAGGTTGGCGAACGCGGTGGCCAGCACGGCCAGCGCCAGCGTGCCCGGGGCCAGGAAGTCGACGGCGTCGCCGTCGATGGGCAGCACGTCGACCAGGCTGAAGAACACCAGGATCGCCACCGGGATCCCCAGGGTGAGCAACAACGACTCGCCGTTGCGCAGGGTCAGCGTCAGCTCCACGCGCAGCTGGGCCGCGAGCGCCTTCACGATCTCTCCGACGTGAGGCGCAGGTAGACGTCTTCCAGGCGTTGGCGGCCGGCCCGGAGGTCGGCGAGGGGGAGGTCGCGCTCGGCCAGCCAGGCGGTGATGGCCGCCACTGTGGCCGGGGCCGGCGGGGCGGCCACCTCGTAGTCGCCCGGGGCGGTCTCGGTGACCGCGACCCCGCCCAGGTGGTCGGACAGGGCAGCGGTGTCGATGCCCGCGGGGCCGCCGAAGCGCACCCGGTCGCCGGCGCCCTCGCCGCCCACCAGCTCGGCCACGGTCCCGTCGGCCACCAGGTGCCCGTGGTCGACTATGACCACCCGGTCGGCCACCCGCTCGGCCTCGTCCAGATCGTGGGTGGTGAGCAGGACGGTGACCCCGTCGTTGCGCAGCTCGGCGATGACCTGGCGGATCACCTGGCGGCCCGCAGGGTCGACGCCCGTGGTGGGCTCGTCCAGGAACGCCACCTGGGGTCGTCCCACCAGCGCCACCGCCAGCGCCAGCCGGCGCTGCTCGCCGCCGGACAGCTGCCGGTAGGTGCGCCGCTCCCGTCCGGCCAGGCCGAGCCGGTCCAGCAACGCCTCCGGGGCCAGCGCCTGCCGGTAGAGGGCGGCGGCGTGGCGCAGCACCTCGGGCGGGCGCAGGGCGGGGTGGATCCCACCCTCCTGCAGCATCACCCCGATCCGCTCGGTCAGCGCGCGGTGGTCGGCGTGCGGGTCGAGCCCGACCACCGACAGCCGGCCGGACGCCGGGCGCCGCAGCCCCTCCAGCGCCTCGATGGTCGAGGTCTTGCCCGCTCCGTTGGGACCGAGCACGCAGGTGACCTCGCCCGCCTCGGCGCGGAAGGACAGGTCGTCGACCGCCCGGACGTCGCCATAAGTGATGGTGAGCGACTCGACGTCCACTGCGGCCATAGCGGCCCGACGCTACCCCCGCTGGGTCACGGCACCGGCACCTGGACCGTCGTCGGCGGGGACGCATCGGAGCCCGGGACGGTGGTCGACGGACCCGTACCGGCTGGGGGCAGCGGCGGAGCGACGATGATCGGTGGTGCCACCGGCTGGTTCCCGCCGGGGTCGCCCGGGAACCGCGCCACGGTCGACTGACGCAGCGGGTAGGCGTTGGTGACGTCCATGCCGTCGGCGCCGGTAACCGGCTCTGTGGCCAGGGGCAGGCCATTGGCGTCGTAGCCGGGGTAGGTCTCGATGGGCCGGCCGTCCTGGTCGTACAGCCGGACCCGGTCCAGCGGCTGGCCGTTGGCGTCGTAGGCGTAGATGTTGGTGATGGGCGAGCCGTCGCTGTGCTGCAGGCCCGGCTCGGGGATGTATGCCGGGTCGATGTACACGGTCCCGCCCGCGTCGGTCGCGTCGACGTAGATGGTCCGCCCGTCGTTCAGCTCGCCGACCAGAACCACGGCCGACAGGATCGCCGCGGCGTTGACCACCCAGATCCACCGGGTACGCGTCGGTCGCCGTCCGAGGCGCACCGACAGGATCGAGCCGACCGCGACCGCCATGCCCCCGAGGACCCAGGAGCCGAGCACCTCTGGGAACGGGAACGACGAGGTGAAGTCGCTGTTCGACCGCGCTGTGAGCAGGTACACCAAGAGCCAGCCCCGAACCAGCCACCAGGCCGGCTGCAGCTCGGGTAGGAAGTCCAGCACGGCCCGGCCCGCGGGCTGTCGCCGGATGGCCTCGACCGCGGCGTCGATCTGCTTGCGAGCGCGGGCGGTGAGCCCGCGGCGGGCCGCCGGCATCTCGGCGGTCAGCCCGGCCGACGCCAGCAGCTCGGCGGCGAAGGCTCGGGGCGGGCCGAGCGACTCTTCCAGGGGCCGCTCGTCGTCGGCGGCCACCTGGTGGACGTGGGAGGTGAGGTCGTCGAGCAGGTCGTCGCGCTCGTCGTCGGTCAGTCCCTGCAGGTGGCGTCTGACCTCGGCCAGGTAGGCATCGGCCCGGGTTTCGGTGTCGGTCGTCATGCTCACGCCGCCTCCTTGGCCGTGGCGAGCAGGGCATCGAGGACGTCGGCGAAGTGGCGCCACGTCTTGGTGCCGGTGGTGAGGGCGGTCCGGCCCGCGGGCGTGACCGCGTAGTACTTGCGGTGGGGGCCCTCGTCGGA
>DASRJN010000556.1:0-2076 GCA_035649455.1 Acidimicrobiales bacterium | reverse complement strand
CGGGCGACGGTGTGGATGGCCTCGATCAGCGGGTCGGGGCTCACGTCCTTGAGCAGGAAGCCGCTGGCCCCGGCCCGCAGGGCGTCGAACAGGTACTCGTCGTCGTCGAAGGTCGTGAGCACCAGCACCCGGGGCGGAGCGTCGGACGACGTGACGATTCGCCGGGTCGCCTCGAGGCCGTCGAGCAGCGGCATGCGGACGTCCATCAGCACCACGTCGGGTCGGGCGCTGGCCGCGGCCTGGACCGCCTCGAGGCCGTCGGCCGCCTCGGCCACCACCGCCAGGTCGGGCTCGTTGTCGAGGATCATGCGCAGCCCGACCCGGATCATCGCCTGGTCGTCGGCTACCAGGACCCGGATCGTCGCCGTCCCGTCGACGCTCACGGCCGGCCGGTCTGGTGGCAGGGCAGGATAGCCCGCACCGACCAGCCGCCCAGGCTGCTGCGGGCGATGTCGAGCCGTCCACCGCAGGCCGCGGCCCGCTCGGCCATCCCCCGCAGCCCGTGGCCGGAGGCGCTGAGGGCCGGGGCCTTGCCGGTGCCGCCGTCGTCGTCCACCGCGACCACCAGGTGGCCCGCCTCCTCCGCCACGCGGACCACCGCGCGCCGAGCCTCGGCGTGGCGCAGGGCGTTGGTCACGCCCTCCTGGGCGATGCGCACCGCGGCCAGCTCGACCTGGGGGTCGACCGCCGGGAGCGGGTCGGGCAGCGCGATCTCGACGTCGAGGCCGACGGGGGCCAGCCGCTCGACGGTGCCCCGCAGGTCGGCCAGCGTGGGCTGGGGAGCCAGCCCCGCGGCGCGGTCGCGGTCCGCCTCCCGTAAGACCTGCACGGCGTGGCGCATACCCGTTAGCGCCTCCTTGCCGGCGTCCGCGATCCAGTGCAACGCGTCGACGGCCACCTCGGGCTGGTCCGGGGCGAGCCGCTCGGCCGCCTGGGCCCGGATCACGATCGCGCTCACGTGGTGGGCGACCACGTCGTGCAGCTCGCGGGCGATGCGGGTGCGCTCCTCGACCACCACCTTCTGCGATTCGACCGCTCGCAACCGCCGCTGCTCACGCACGAGCGCCCCGAGGAACGTGGTGCCCACCACCACGAACAGCGAGAACAGCACCCGCGACCAGTCGAAGCCGCTCGCCAGCATCATGCTGTCGAAGTCGACGAACAGCGCCCCTGTGCCGGCCAGGCACACGGCGCCCACGACCAGCGGGCTGATGGCACCCGACTGCGCGACCAGGTAGGCGACGGCGAGGATGGGCACCAGCTGGAACTCGGTGGTGTGGCTGAGCACGCCACCAACCCGGGGTGGACCCATGCCGTACAGCCGCGGGGTCATCACCATGCCGTAGAGCGGCACGGTGAGGAGCAGGGCTACGGGCGGCACCACGCGCCGGAGCGTGAGCACCGCCGCCGTCGCCCACATCGCCAGCTGGTTCGGGCCCACCGGCAGCGTGAGCGGGCCCCCGTCACCCACCGGGGGCAGCTGCACGGCGAGCGTGGCCGCCGTCCAGCCCACGACGACCAGCACACCCAGAATGACGTCCTGACCGAGGTCGGGAAGGCGGCGCCACCATGCTGCGAGCTGGCCGGACATCGGCTCACGGTACCGAGCCGGCAGCCGAGGTTCATCGGTCGAAGGATGGAACGACGGCCCGGCCCATCGCTCCTTTGGACCAGGGGAAAGGCCACGTGCGACCGATGTGCCCCTGACCAGGGTCTCCGTACGTTCGCTCCATGCCGAGCACCCTGTACGAGCGCCGCCGGCCGCCGGCGCTGTCCCCGCAGTTCGTCCCCCGCCACCGTCGTCGCCGGGGCCGAGGCCGCCGGCCGGCCGTTCGCCTCGGCTGGCTGGTCGCCGCCGCCCTCCTGGCCATCGTCGGCGTCGCCACCCTGACCGCGCCGGTGACCGACGCCGTCCGTGGCCGCCAAGCCGAGATCGTCCCACCGACCGGCGACCTCCCTCCGATCGCGGCCGCCGCCTACATGGTGATCGACGGCGACACGGGCGAGGCCCTGGCCTCCCTCAACGCCGACCAGCCCCGCCCGGTGGCCAGCCTGACCAAGCTCATGACGGCCCGG
>DASRJN010000555.1:0-28709 GCA_035649455.1 Acidimicrobiales bacterium | reverse complement strand
CAACGGGAGTGGTACCTCGGGGCCCACCGGGGCGCGCTGTTCGACCGGTCGGGCAACATCGGGCCGACGGTGTGGTGGGACGGCCGCATCGTGGGCGCGTGGGCCCAGCACCGGGAGGGCGAGGTCGTGACCCGGCTGCTGGAGGATGTCGGAGGGGAGGCCTGCGCCGCGGTCGCGGCCGCGGCGCAGGGCCTCACCGAGTGGCTGGGCCCAGCCCGCATCCGGTCCCGCTTCCCCACCCCACTGGAACGGGAGCTGGTGGGCCGGTGAGGAGGGTGCGCTCGGGCCAGGCCGACCTCGCGTTCGACGTGTTCGGCACCGGCAAGGACGGTAACGGCGACGGCCGTGCGGGCCGGGTGGACGTGATGCTGCTCCACGCCGGCGTGTGCGACCGCCGGGGTTGGGGTGAGCTGATCGACGCGCTCACGAAGGCGGGGCACCGGGTCGTCGCCTTCGACCGGCGGGGATTCGGGGAGACCGTGTATGTGCCCGAGCCCCACTCCTCCGTCGACGACACGCTCGCGGTCCTCGCGGCGGCGGGGATGGGCCCGGTGGCAGTCGTCGGCAACTCGATGGGGGGCCGCGTGGGGTTGGACCTGGCACTGGCCCATCCCGACCGCGTGGAAGCGCTGGTGCTGATCGGCACCGCAGTGCGCGGCGCGCCCGATCCGGCCGAGTCGTCGGCCGCGGTCGACCGGCTCGTGGCCGCCATCGACGCGGCGGAGGAAGCAGGTGACCTGGGCGAGGTCAACCGGCTCGAGGCACACCTGTGGCTCGACGGCCCGGCCGGGCCCGAGGGTCGGGTCGGAGGCAACGCCCGCTCGCTGTTCATGGAGATGAACGGCCGGGCGCTGGCGGCCTGGGACGCGGGGCCAGAGGAGCCGCGGCCCTCGGCCTGGGACCGCCTGGACAGGATCGAGGTCCCGGCTCTGGTGGCGGTGGGCGAGCTCGACCTCCCTCACATCCGGGCCCGCTCCGCCACCATCGCCGAACGGCTCCCCCACGGCCGGCTCCTCGAACTGCAAGCCGTAGCCCACCTGCCCACCCTGGAGGGCAGCGACATCCTGACCGACGAGGTGTCCCGGTTCCTGGCCCCGCCCTAGCCGCCGGGCTCGCAATGGCCACCCGGGGTACCCCCGGGGACGGGGCCTGCGTCGGGCTAGGCGTGGGCTGGGTTGGGGGCGGCGAGGAGGTGGGGGTCGAGGTCGGAGGCGGCGGCGGCGAGGCCCTCGGGGTCGGCGGTGGCGACGCCTGAGGTGAACGGGAGGGCGGCTCGTATGGCTCGGCGGAGCCATTGGACCGCCAGGGCTCCGTGGCTGGGCTCGGTGTCGGGGTCGACGATGCGGTGCGACACGATCTGCACCGCGGCACGGCGCACTCGGTCGAGGTCCGGCTCTATGCCCTCGCTGCGGGCTCGGTGGATCAGGTGGGCCGACACCATGCTCAGCTCGTCGGCTCCCCGGGTCACCGATGCGACCAGTACCGGGACGGCCGTGGCCAGCAGCCACATGGGGGTGCGCTTGGCCAGCACGCGGAGGCCGCGGAAGCGGGTGAGGATCTTGAGCCCTACGGCGGCGGCTGCGGCGCTGGCGATGGCCGGCGTCGGCGGCCTCTCGGACAGGGCTTTGGCCAGTGACGAGCGGTCCGGTAGGGGGTGGCGGCCGGTGGAGGCGTTGCTGACCACCCGGCGGGCCAGGGCTCGGCCGGCCCTTTCCAACGTGTCGTTGATCCCGGCCGCCGAGGTCGTTCCCGCCTTCGCTACGGCGTCGAGCGCGGTGCGGACGACGCCCGAGATCTCGTCGTTGAACGACGAGCTGTCCTCCGCACCGGCGACTGGTACGCCCGCGCCCGGAGCCGCAGCCATGGCGGGCAGGTCGCTCGGAGGGACGGCGGAGTTCTTGTTGCTGCGCGGAGCCACAGCACTGGTGTACCCCCTGGCGCCAGGGGGGACACAAGAGCCAGGTCAGGGCCGGTCGATCGAGGCGCGGATGGCGTCCAGCGAGCCGAGGTCGAGGATGGCTCGGGCGCAACGCTGCCACATGACCTTGAACATCTCGTCGCCCCGGTCGGTGACCGTCGCCGTGAGGCGTCCCAGGAAGATGATCAGCGGGCCGTGGAGCATGCCGAGGCGATAGTCCTCCCAGCACTCCTCCTGCGTGTACCCCGTGACCCCGTGGTCGGCCAGGGCCTGGTGGTAGGTCGCCAGCAAGGCCTCCTCGTGGCGGCGGCGGTCCTCCGGGCTCAGGCTGGTGGCCAGGAAGTACGCGAGGTCCCGACCGGGCGGGCCCAGGCCCACCGTCTGCCAGTCGACCGCGGCCACGCCGCCGGGGTCGTCCTCGGGGAACAGCAGGTTGTCGAGGCGGTAGTCGCCGTGGGTCACGGCGAAGCGCTCGCCCCCGGCCACCAGCCACGGGATCAGCAGCTCCCGGGACGCGGCCACGACCGCGCTCTCGTCCTCGGTCAGCTCGGCCGCGAACCGGGCCTCGAAGCCGTCGGCGGCGATCGCCAGGAACGGGCCCAGGATCTCGGACGAGGCCTTGGGGTCCCCCCACAGCCACGGCACCGACCGCAGCGTCTCGTCGCACCACGTCGGGCCATGCAGCCCCGCGAGATTGATCACCGCGGCGTGGGCGTGCTCGGGCGTGCAGCCGGCGATCTGGTCGCCGGGCCGGGCGTAAGCCAGGTCCTCCAGCAGCAGCACGAACCGCACCGATTCGGGCTCCACCGCGGCGTACAGGCAGTCCGGCGTGCGCATGGCCACCCGGTGGCGCAGCTCGTTGTAGAACGCGACCTCCTTGAGGTAGGCCGCGCGGGCCATCTCCGGACCGACGTCGTCGCGGGCCACCTTGGCGATGACCGTGCGATCGCCCGAGTCCGTCTCGAGGAACACCCGAACGGTCGTCGCCATCTGGCCGGTGCCCACCGGCTCGGTCCGCAGCGAGCGGATCTCGGCAAAGCCGGACGCGGGGGCGAGGGCGGCGGCGAGCCAGTCGGGCGTGAGGTGCTCGACCCCGGCCACCACCGCCGGGGTCGGGCCCGCAGCAGATGATGTCACCGCCACCTCAGTCCTCGGCCAGGAAGTCGAGGACCTCGGGGAGGGCGGTGCGGTCCTGGAGCATGAAGATGTGGCCCCCGTCGTAGACCCGCAGCTCGGCGTGCGGGACCCGCGCCGCGATGGCCTCGCCGTTGGCCACCGGCGCGATGCCGTCGTAGCGCCCGCAGGCCACGAGGGTGGGGCAGGTGATGGCACCGAGCCGGTCCGTCACGTCGTGGTGGGCGCGGGCCTCCAGCTGGGCCAGCTCACCCCGGCGCGCCTCGGGATCGGCCGAGCCGCGGCGCCGGCCGGCGAGCATCTCCGCCAGCGCCTGGTCACGGGGATGGTCGGCCAGCCACTCCGGCGTGTAGCGCGTGTCGGTGATGCCGGTCAGGGCCGCGGCCCGCTCGTCGTCGGGCAGGGCGGCCAGCTTGTGCAGCGGGTACGACGCGCCGCCCACGCCGCCGGGCGAGGTGCACAGCAGCGCTAGCCGGGAGACCCGCTCGGGCCTGGTGACCGCCAGCTCCTGGGCCACCATGCCGCCGAAGCTGATGCCCATGACCCGGGCCTCCGACCAGCCCACCGAGTCGAGCACCGCGGCGGCATCGGCGGCGTACTCGGCCATGGTGTATGGCCCCGCCGGGATCGACGTCCGCCCCAGGCCCCGCTGGTCGTGCGCGACGACGTCGAAGCGGGCGGCCACCATGTCGAGCAGGGGGCCGACCCCGGCCAGCGTCTGGCCCGACCCGTTGAGGAACAGCAGCGGTGGCCCCGCCCCGCGCCGCTCGACGTAGATGTCGATACCGTGGGCTGCCACGAACGAGCTCAGCATCCTGCTCCTAGTCCGGGAGGCCGCCCATGGGGATCAATCGCCTGAACCATGCCGTGCTGTACGTCCGGGACGCCCAGCACACGGCGGGATTCTATGAGGACGTCCTCGGCTTCCGCCGGGTGTCAGTGGGCCCGGCGCACTTCACCGGTGCTGTCTTCCTCCAGGCGCCGGGGTCGACCAACGACCACGACCTCGGCCTGTTCTCGATCGGCGAGGGCGCCGGGCCCTCCGCCGCGGGCCGCAGCACCGTGGGCCTCTACCACCTCGCCTGGGAGGTGGACACGCTGGACGACCTGAGCCGCCTGGCCAGCAGGCTGCGGGAGCGGGGCTCGCTGGTCGGGTCGAGCGACCACGCCACCACCAAGAGCCTGTACGCCAAGGACCCCGACGGGATCGAGTTCGAGGTCGCCTGGATCGTGCCGGCCGACCGGCTCGACGACCAGACGCTCGCCGCCCGCTCCACCATCCGACCGCTCGACCTCGAAGCCGAGAAGGCGCGCTACGGCGCCCACACCCAGGGCGGCGTGGGCATCTCCCGCCCCGCTCCCGCCTGAGCCGCCGGCCGCGGGCCGAACGGCTCGGGCGTCGCCCGGTGGGCGGCGCGGTGTTACCCGTGGTCCGCCGGTTTGCGCGAGTGTGGCGGCGATGGTGCGAGCGAGGGGACAGCGTTGACGGGCGCGCGGAAGGAGCGCGAGCTGCGTGAGGCGGGCGTGTCGTGACCGAGGTCACCGACGCCGACGCCGCGGCGGAGGCGGCGCGGACGGTCCGGGCGGACGAGGCTGGGGCCGGGGCTGAGCCCACCGGCCAGGAGGCAAGGGTCCCCTGGTGGCGGCGGCCGCTGGTCGTGGGGGCGGCCTGCCTGGCGCTGCTGGCCGTGCCGCTGGCCGTGGCCCTCGGGGTCCTGCACAACCCCCGCTGGTACCCGCTGCTCGACCTGGCCCAGGCCGAGATGCGGGTGCGGGACGTCGGCACGAGCCACCCGACGCTGGTCGGGGCGGCGGGGAGGATCGAGGCGTTCGGGGTCCGCGGCAGCCACCCGGGGCCGCTGGCGTTCTGGGCGCTCCGGCCGGTCTACACGCTGATGGGCGACACCGCGTTCGGCCTCCAGGTGGCCACCGCCAGCCTCAACCTGGCGGCCATGGCGGTGGTGCTGTGGATCGGCAACCGCCGGGGCGGCGTGCGGTTGATGCTGGCCCTGGCCGCGCTGCTGGCGGTGCTCACCCACCTGTATGGAGCCGCCATCCTCACCGAGGCCTGGAACCCCTACCTGCCCCTGCTGTGGTGGCTCGTGTTCCTGCTGGCGGCCTGGTCGGTGCTGTGCGACGACATCGCGCTGCTGCCGCTGGCGGCGTTCGCGGGCTCGTGGTGCCTCCAGGCGCACAACTCCTACCTCGGCCTGGTCGGCGGGGTCGCCGCCGCCCTCGGCGTGGTGCTCGCGATCCGGCTCTGGCGGCGCCGGGCCGAACCCGGGTACCGGCGGCGCGTGCTCGGCTGGACGGCGGCCACCCTGGCCGTCGGGTTCGTCGTCTGGCTGCCGCCGATCATCGAGCAGCTGACCAACGACCCCGGGAACCTGTCGATCGTCCTCGAGCACCTGCGCCACCCGACCGAGGCCCCGATCGGCGCCGAGCGAGGCTTCGAGCTGCTCGGCGTCCACCTCAACGTGTGGCGCTTCGCGGGGGGCGCGAAGGCCACGAGCGGGTCGGCGCTCCCGGCGCTGGCCCTGGTGGCGGTGTGGCTCGGCTCGGTGGTCGTCGCCTGGCGGGCCAAGGTCTCGTCCTCGCTGATGTGGCTGCACGGGCTCCTGGGGCTGGTGCTGGTGCTCAGCGCGGTGTCGGTGAGCCGGATCTTCGGCATCGTGTGGTTCTACCTGGCCCTGTGGGCGTGGGGGACCACGGCCCTGATGATCCTGGCCATCGCCTGGACCGCGCTGGCCGCCTGGGCCCGCCGGAACGACCGGCCCGCGGAGGCCGAGGCCGGCACGCCGCCCTACCACCGGGTGGGCGCCGGGATCCTGGCCGGCGCCCTCGTGGTGTGGACCGTGATGTTCACGGTGGACGCCGCCCACGTGGACGTCCCCGCCGCCGACCAGTCCGCCGTCCTGGCCGGGATCGCCCCCGACACGGTGGCGGCCCTCACTGCGGCGGGCGCGCCGGGCGGCGGCCGGGAGGGCCGCTACCTCGTCACGTGGCAGGACCCCGTGGCCATGGGCGGGCCCGCCCAGGGCCTGCTGTTGGAGCTGGAGCGTCACGGCCTCGACGCCAACGCCCTGCCGCCCAACGAGGTGGCGCTCCGCCGTCACCGGGTCATCGAGCCCGCCGACGCCACCGCCGAGGTCCACGTGGCCGTGGGCGACGACATCGACCGCTGGCGCCAGGACCGGCCCGACGCCGAAGAGGTCGCCTACGTCGACCTCCGGACCCCGGCCGGGAAGGAGCGCTACGAGCGCCTGCGGAGCCGGCTGGCGGTGGCGCTGGCCGATGCCGGCATGGATGCCAGCAACATCGACGACCGGCTCTCCAACATCGCCTTCGACCCGGCGGGCACCGACGAGGTCAAGCGCCTCGTCGGCCAGATGCAGAGGATCGGCCAGCCGTCCGCAGTGTTCGTGACCGAGCAGGTCACGGGCGCGTGACGCCGCGGCAGAGCCGCCGGGGCCGGGACGCGCTGCGGGGAGGCACAAAGGCCTCCCCGCAGGTCGATCATCGGAAAGAACCCTGCTCGGCCGGATGTGCCGGGAGGGACAAGTCCCCAGCAGCCAAGCAGGTGGTGGACTGGTTGGACTCCACCAAGTGGTCCGACTAACCGCTTAGCGGCCAGCCACCTCCAGGGTCCCAGAACTACCGTCACTCATGTTTGGACCACCTCCCTTCTCTGGTGGTCGCAATCTATCAACGGTCGGGCCGCTCGCGGGGGCACCTTTTTCGCACCGGCTCACGCGACCAGCGAGCCGCCCAGGATGTCGCCCTCCCGCTCGACCCCGGGCAGGGCGAAGTAGAAGCCCCCGCCTTCGGGCCGGATGTACTCCTCCAGGGGCTCCCCCGCCAGCCGGGCCTGGGTGTCCAGGAACTGGGCGAGCCGCCGCTGGTAGGACACGAACGCCAGGCCCTGGTCGAGCTGGCCCGCGGCGTCGAACCCGCGGGAGAAGTTGAGCCCGGCGCGCAGGATGAGATCGTCCTCCGTGTCCCGCGTACGGGGGTTGGCCAGGCGGATGTGGGCGTCCAGCGGGGTCACGTCACCGCCGGGATCGCCGGCGTAGTCGGGCTCGTCCGTCTCGACCGAGCCGGTGAACGGCGCGCCCGTGTCCTTGCGGCGGCCGATGATCGCTTCCTGCTCCGACAGCCGCGTGCGGTCCCAGAACTCGACCAGCATGCGGATGACCCGCACCACGTGGTAGGCCCCACCCACCGCCCAGGCCGGCTCGTCGTCGCCGGGCTGAACCCAGACGTAGCGGTCCATGACCGCGGCGTCGGCCGTGTCCAGGTTGGCGGTGCCGTCGATGAAGCCCATCAGGTTCCTCCGCCCTGCCCCACCGGGGCGGGTGTCGACCTGCGAGCGGCGGTTGTAGCCGTCCAGCATCCAGTGCAGCGCCAGGGTGCCGCGGGTGGCCCGGTGCAGCTGGCGCAGGGCGAACAGGTTGAGGTCCTCGTGGGTGCTTGTCAGCGTGAGCAGCAGGTCGCCGTGCGAGCGGTCCGGGTCGAGCCGGTCGTTGGCCAGGAACGGCATCTGCTCCAGGGCCCGCGGCCGCCGCTCGGCCAGGCCGTAGCGGTCGTCGAACAGCGACGCACCCACGGAGACCACGACCGACAGGTCGGCCGGTGGCGGCGGGTTGCCCACCGCGCCGGTGTGGAGCGACGGGTACGCCGGGTCGCGCTCCTCGTAGCGCCGGCCGGACATGAGGCGGTCGATCTCGCCGGTCAGGGCGGTGAAGGTGTCCCGCAACTCGGACCGGTCGGCCGCGGTGACCGTGAACGCGGCCATCAGGCCCTGCTGGTTGCCCGGATGGGTGATCCCGGCCTGGTGGGGACCCCGGAACGGCAGGAACTGCGGCTGCGGCTCGGCCGCCGCCGGGTCAGCGCCGGAGCCGCCGGACCCGCACGCCGCCGCGGGCAGGGCGGCCGCCGCACCGGCGGCGGCGAGGCCGCCGGCCAGGAACCGGCGGCGCGAGACTCCGCTCATTGGCGCACCGTTCGGGTTGCGCGCAATGAGCGCTCGGCCCACGGGGCCGAGTAACGCACTGTGCTTCTGGTTCGCTCGGCAAGCTCGCTCACCGAACCGGCGTCAGCCGTCGAGCCCGAGGACGCCCGCCACCGAGGCCAGGCTCTCCGACAGCTCGGCCAGGGTGGTCTGCATCTCGGTCTTGTCCGCCTCGGTCAGCGCGCTGTAGGGCATGTAGCCCTCGCCCTGGCGGTAGGCGGCCAGCTGTGCGTCCAGCTCGTCGAACAGGCCGTCGATGGTGCCGACCAGCTCGGGGTCCTCGTCCTCCAGCGCCGGGGTCAGCAGGTCGAAGCCCTGCCGCGAGCCCTGGACGTTGGCGGCGAAGTCCCACAGGTCGGTGCCCGAGTAGCGGTCCTCCTCGCCGGTGATCTTGCCCGTGGACACCTCCTCGATCAGCTCGGCCGAGCCCACGGCCAGGGCCGCGGGCGGGATCTCCAGGTCGGCCAGCTCGGCCTTGAGCGTCTGCAGGTCCGCGTCGAGCTGGTCGGCGAACGGCGCCGCACCCTCGGTGGTGTTGAGGCTCCAGAGGAAGTGCTCGAGGCGGTGCCAGCCGGTGAACTCGGGATCGTCCACGCCCGCGAAGTCGTCGACCCGGGCGTCGACCGCGCCGTCGATCTCCTCCACCAGGCCGGCGACGGGCTCGATGCGCTCCCAGCCCTGGCGGGACGGCGCGTAGGCCGCCCGGGCCGCCTCCAGGTCGCCGGCCCGCACCGCGTCCGTGAACACGGTCGTGGCCGCGATGGTCTCGTCCACCTGACCCTGGACGTAGCTGCCGTACTCCTCCAGCGCGGCCAGCACCTGCGGGTTGTCGGTCTGCGAGCCCGCGACCTCGTCGCCGATGCCCGATCCGGAGCCCGAGCCGGCCCCCGCGCCCGCCTCGTCGCAGTCGCTGCCCGACCCGGAGCCCGACGCCGAAGCGGAGGCAGATGCCGACGCCGAGGCCGAAGCCTGCTGGCTGCCCGAGCCACAGCCCGAGTCGCGGACGCCGGAGCCGTCGTCGTTGCCGCAGGCGGCGGCGCCGACGGCAAGCACGAGCGACAGCGCAGCGGCTGCGGTGAATCGTTGACGGCCCACATTCCCTCCTGGCTTCCCCTGAGCGCGATGCATGCTAGGCATGCTTACCATCGAGGGCAAGGTCAGCCAAGCGAGCGGGGTGGAGAGGCCGCAACAGCATGGGCGCCGCCGCAGCGGGCATGGTGGGGGCAACGTGACGCCAGGACGCCGGCACTGGAGGAAGGCCCGATGAGCGCGTTCACCCCCGGGGAGATCGACTACCTGACCACCCAGACGATGGGCCGGCTGGCCACGATCGGCCGGGACGGGCAGCCCCACATCACGCCCTTGACCTACGTGTACAACCCCGCCGAGGACGCGATCGACCTCGGCGGGATCGACTTCGCCAACACCAAGAAGTGGCGCGACGCCAAGGCCAACCCGCAGGTGACCTTCCTCGTCGACGACTTCTCCCCCACAGAAGCCCACGCGGTCGAGGTCCGGGGCGACGCCGAGATCCACGAGACGGGCGGGTCGAAGATCAACCCGCGTATCCCGGGCTTCGTCGAGCAGTTCATCCGGCTCCGTCCTCGCCACATCGTGAGCTGGGGCTGCGACCCGGGCACCGGCATGACCCCGGACGGCTTCCGTCACAGCTCGCGGCGGGTGGGGTAGGAGTGGAGCTCCGCGACGCCCTGCGCACGACCGGCGCGGTGCGGGAGTTCACGGACGAGCCCGTGCCCGACGAGGTGCTGGCCCGCGTGCTCGACACGGCCCGCTTCGCCCCGAGCGGCGGCAACCGCCAGGGCTGGCAGGTGGTGGTGGTCCAGGACGCGGGCACGCGGCGCGCCCTGCGGGACCTGTACCTCGGCGGCTGGTACGAGTACCTGGCCATCATGATGGCCGGGCTCACCCCCTGGGCCCCGGTGACCGACCGGGAGGCCGAGGGCCGGGCGATGGCGAACGCGCCTGACCTCGCGGCGCAGGGTGGCGGCCCGCGGGCGGGCTTCGCCGAGCAGCTCGACGAGGTGCCGGTGCTGCTCGCCCTGTTCGCCGACCTCCGGGTCGTGGCCGCGGTCGACCGGGACCACGACCGCTACACCTTCGCCGGCGGCGCGTCGGTCTACCCGTTCGCCTGGAACCTGCTGCTAGCGGCGCGGGAGGAGGGCCTGGCCGGGGTCATCACCACCATGCCCATCCGCCGGGAAGCCGAGGTCAAGGACCTGCTCGGGGCGCCGGACTACCTGGCCCTTGCCGCCGTGATCGCGCTGGGCCATCCCGTGCACCAGCCGCAACGGCTGCGGCGGGTGGCGGTGGCGGAGTTCGCCCACGTGGACCGGCTCGACGGCCGGCCGTTCGAGGCCTGACGGGCGCTAGTTGCGCAGCTGGCCCATCAGCCTCAGGACGTAGAAGAACAGCAGCATCACGGACGCGAAGAGCTGCAGCGACGCTCCGACATACGCCTCGGCCGGGTAACGGCGCAGGATCGTCTGCGTCTGGTACAGGATCGCCGCGCCGGCCAGCGCGATCATCGCCACCGAGAACCAGATGCCCAGCGACAGCCCGAACAGCACGGCGGCGACGATGAGTACCAGGGAGCTGACCAAGCCCCATAGCACCAGGGGCCGGAGGAACGACAGGTCGCGGCGGGTGACGAAGGCCACCGCGCTCAACCCGGCGAAGCCGACGACGGTGATCAACGCCGCGGCCATCACCGTGGTGGTGCCGTCGTCCTGGACTGTGAAGAAGTAGTAGAGGAACGGGGCGAAGAGCAGCGCTTGGGCCGCAGCCATGCCGAACAGGCCGAGGTACTGCCGTGACGGGTTGAGGATGTCGTGGGCCGCGGACGTGGCCAGCCAGCTCACGACCATGAATCCGGCGAGGATGAGCAGCCAGCCCGACCTGGCGCCGCTCAGGAAGTTGTAGAGGCCTTCGGCCACGCCGAGGTTGATCAGGAGAGCCTCGAAGGCGATGAAGGCGATGACCGCCGCGACCAGGTGCTGGTAGACGCGGATGATGAACTCGCTCCGCACAACCTCGTCGTGTGTGGCGACCGGGCGGTAGCCCACGGGCGCAGCAGACATGCCATCCTCCCTGGCGGCCGGCACCTCGCCGGACGTCCTCGCCAGCGTATCGCCCGAGCGTCCGGCGCCCGGGATGCAGCTCGCCCCGCCCGACGTCCCGAGCGGATCGTGGTCCTCTAACCACAAAGGGCGCGAAGGTCATGCGAGGCGTTGGAACGTGATTAAAGTACCGCCCACGGAAGCCACTCGTGAGCTGGGGTTCCCGAGTCTGCTGGACTCGGCCATCGCCGGTGAGCAGAACGCGCTCGCCGAGATCTTCCGCGCCTACCAGCCCCGCCTGCTGCGCTACCTGCGCGCGCAAGAGCCGGGCATGGCCGAAGACCTAGCCGCCGAGGTGTGGCTGGCGGTCGCCCGCGGCCTCGGCCGGTTCAAGGGCGACGAGGCGGGCTTCCGGGGCTGGTTGTTCACCATCGCCCGCCACCGGTTGATCGAGCACCGCCGCCGGAACGCCCGGCGCCGGGTCGAACTGCTGCCGCACGATCGGATGGACGGTCCGATCGAGAGGGGGGTCGGCGGCGACCCCGCCTGGCTGGTCCTCGAGCAGCTGGGCGCGCAGGAGACGGTGGAGATGCTGGTGCGCGGCCTGCCCACCGATCAGGCCGAGGCGGTGCTGTTGCGAATCCTCGGTGGCTTCGACGTGACCGAGGTGGCCCGCATCATGGGCCGCACGCCGGGCTCGGTCCGGGTGATGTGCCATCGGGCGCTGAAGCGCCTGGCAGCCAAGATGAGCCAGGAGGCCTTGGCGGAATGACCTCCGACGACCGTTGGACCGACATGGCGGACATCGACGCCGAGCTGGAACGCCTGCTGGGTGGCGGCTCGCCCCCGGCGGAGGCGCCGGCCTGGTTCGGGGACGTGGCCGTGCTGGTGCGCACGGCCCGCGCTCCCGCCCGCCCCGACGAGCTGGCCGGCGAGGCCGACATCGTGGCCCGCATGGTGGAGGTACGGCTGGCGGTGCTGGCCGAGGCCGAGGCCGAAGGGGAGGCCAAGGCCGACCGGCCCGAGGCTGATGCCGGCGCCGCCCCCGCCATCACGCGGGTCAACGGGGTCAACGGGCACGCCCACTCCAACGGGACGAGCCTCGGCCGCGACGAGCCCACCCACAACGGCACGAGCCTCGGCCGTGACGAGCCCACCCACAACGGCACCAGCCTCGGCCGCGACGAGCACACCCACAACGGCACGAACGTCGGCGGCGACGAGGATGGCCGCAACGGGTCGAGCCTCGGCGCCTACGCGGCCGCGGACGACGAGAGCGACCATGGGTCGCTGGAGGATCGGCTGCGCGAGCGCATGTCGGTCTCCGATCTCGACGAGTACCGGGCCAAGCACGGCGGCGAGCGCCACTACGTGGCCAAGCACACCGCGCCCCCACCCGAGGAACCGCCGCGTCCGGTGGCGCGCACGGTGGGCCGGGTCATCGCCATGAAGGCGGTGGCGGTGACGACCGCCGCGATCATCGGCGTGGCGGCGGCCGCCGCCGCGACCACCGGCATCGTGGCCAACGTGGTGGTCCCGGCCTTCAACGAGCACTACCGCCGGCCGGCGGTGGTCACCTCGGAGTCGCCGGAGCTGAAGGACGAGGACGAGCCCGGCACCAGCCGGAGCACCCGCAACCCCACTACGCCCGGCCAGATCTGGGCGTGCGAGTCGACCGTGCTTACGCCGTGCGTGCCTCCCCCACTGGTCAGCGTCACCGATCCGGCCACCGGCGTCCCGCTGGTGGCGACGACGACCACGGTCCCGACCACGACGTCGACCTCCGTCCCGGACGACGCCACCACCTCGACGACGACCTCGGACACGACGGGCACCACCGAGCCCGACCCGACGACCAGCACACCGACCTCGGTGACGGTGGCCTCCGAGCCACCCTCGCCCTGACCCGCCGCCGCGGATCGGGAAGTCAGGCGCAGATTTCTTCCTAGCGGTGACCTGGGGTTTCGCAGGAATCCGCGAAATTTGCCTGCCGCGTGTAACGCGTTGGGCCCCTAACGCGATCTAGAGGATGCAACAACTCTGCATCAGTGCTGGGGAGAAAGTTCGGGCGGACTTCACTCCCCTCCGTGGGCCCCCCAGGCGTGCGGGCGGACACACTGGTCGCAGAGGTGGGTGGGCCGGGGTCGGGCGGGCGACCCCGGACACGCACCCGGGGTCGAGGACAGGCTCCCGGCGCTTCCCCGGACCACCCACCGTTGCGGGGCTCCAGCCCCGCAACGCGCTCAGCGGGCGCGCCGCGCCGTGAGCTCGGCGACGTTGTCGTGGAGGACCTTGCGCCGGTCGGCCGGGTCCAGCGCCTTGGCGTCGGCCAGGTAGTCGAGCGGCTGGGGCAGGCCCTCGATGTGGGGCCAGTCCGAGCCGAACAGGACCCGGTCGGCGCCCATCCACTCGACCACCGAGACGAGGTCGTCCTCCCAGAACGGGTTGATCCAGACGTGGCGGCGGAAGATCTCGACCGGATCGGCGTCGAACCAGCCGGGCGCCTTGCGGCCGGCCGAGCGCAGCTTGCGGAAGAGGTCCGGCAGGAACTCGGCGCCGTTCTCCACCGATGCCACCCGCAGGTTGGGGAAGCGCTTGAACATGTTGGCCAGCACCATCGACAGCAGGTAGTCGTGCACGGCCCGCTCGATGGCGAAGTTCTTGAGCGAGGGCCCGTAGCCGCCGCCGGAGAACGTGGCCGCGAAGCCGTCGACCGCATAGCCCTCGGACGACACGCCGCTGTCCCCGGCGTGCACCACCAGTGTCAGGCCCGCCTCGTCGACCCGGGCCCAGAACGGGTCGAACATCGGGTCGAACGGCGAGCGCCGCCCCACTGCGGTGGTGGGCGCCGCGGCCCGCACGACCAGCAGGCGGGCTCCCTCGCCGATGGCCCACTCGACCTCCTCGGCGGCCCACGCCGGGTCGGCGAGGGTGATGTAGGGCGCCGCGAAGATCCGGTCGCCATGGGCGAAGCCCCAGTCCTCGGCCAGCCAGCGATTGAAGGCGCGGAACGTCCAGCACGTCGCCTCGGGGTCGTGGTGCAGCGGCTCCTCGTAGATCATGCCGAGGGTGGGGAACAGCCAGCAGCCGGCCAGGCCCTGGGCGTCGAGCGTGGCGAGCCGGGCTCCGGGGTCCTGGTACTCGGGGCGGATCGGCTCGTGGTCCCGCAGCCGCGCCAGCGGGTTGACGCCCTCGGTGTGGCCCCGGAAGTAGTCGTAGAGGCAGCCGGGCTTGGACACCGGGTCGAAGGTGGCGTTGGTGACCGCCCGGCTCACCCGCCCGCCGAGCACGTGGTACTGGCGGCCGTCGATGGTGGCCCACTGGACGCAGCGCGGCCCGAGCTTGGGATCGAGATGGCGCGTGAAGGCGTCGGTCGCCTCGTAGTAGTGGTTGTCGGCGTCGAAGACCGGATGCCCGAGCTCGTCCATGCCCTCAGGGTAGAACAGGTTCTCGTTGCGGGGGCACTCAGGACTCGTAGCCGACGCTTACGTCGCCCGCACCCCGGGCCCGGGCCACCAGCGCCGCCTCGTCCTCGACGGCCCGGCGGGCGGCCGCCGGGAGCTTGGCGAATTGCTGGACGGTCAGGTCCAGGCGCTTGCCCGACGCCTTGGTGCGCCAGGCGCCGGCCACCTCGCCGTCGACCAGCACGGCGCCCGGCGGGCCCAGCATGGGCCACAGCACCTTGCGGTGCGCCTTGTTCGGCACCACCAGCTCGCGGTCGCGGGCCAGCAGCCACGGGTCGGAACGGGGCACCAGCCGCACCAGGTCGGCGGGCGGGGCCCGCAGCAGGTCGTCGAGCTGGTCCTCGGGCAGCCAGGCCTTGCGGCCGTCGACCCGCACCTCGGCCAGGCCGTCGGGCCAGTCCGGCTTGACCGCCCGCTGGGTCGTCTGCAGGTAGGAAGCCACCTCGCCGGGTGTCGCCGGGCCGTGGACCCGCAGGTAGGCGTCGACCAGAGCGCCGCCCCCCTCGTGGCGGGCAGGCACGCCGCGCCACCGGGCGATGGGCGACAGGACCGGCGGGCTGGTGCCCGGCTCGATGCGCACCCCGGCAGGCAGGCCGGCCAGCCGCATGACCTGGTCCTGGACGTGCACGACGCCACAGCCCCGGCAGAAGGCGGTCATCGGCTCGGGGGCGCGCTTGGTCAGCGCGGTGCTGGCCTCGCCCTTCGCCTGGTCCTTCCGTACCACCTCGGCGAAGGCCTCGGCCGTGTCCCGCAGGGCTTCCAGCGGATCGGCGCCCGCCCGCTTGAGCTCGGGGGAGACCCCGCCCATGCGGGCGCCGGCGTCGGCGCCGTCGACCGGCCACAGCGCTCTGGCCAGCGCCGCCAGATCCCCCCGGCGGTGGTAGTGGGGCGCACCGCGGATGCCCCAGACCAGCACCCAGTCGTCGGGGATGGCGGCGCGGGCAGCGGGCAGGCGGGCGGCCAGACTGAGCGCGGCGGTGCCCGACGGCGAGTCCTGCACGCCGAGGTCCACGATGGCCAAGTCGTCAGGAGCCTGGGCCGACCGGTCGAAGCCGTGGGCGACGACGCGGTGGGCCAGGACCTGCTCACGGGTCACGGTAGGAGTGGCCATACCTTCATCCTTCCCGTTCCAGCCGCCAAGCCCACTCCTTGGCCTCGGGCGCGGCCGTGAAGCCGCCCGTGCCGGCCAGCCCGGCCAGCGCTCCCGTGCCGGACCCGGGCACCACCGACCAGGTCACGTCCACCCCGCCCGCCCCGAAGCGGCTCTCGTGGCGCAGGGCCACCGACCCCTCGGGCCCGCCTTCGCCGACGTGGGCCTCCAGCCGCTCGATGCCCACGGCCACGCCCCCGGCTTCGTCGGTGTAGTGGAGCACGTACTGGCAGGTGGAGGTGCCGACCAGGTCGCCCTCGTAGGTGAAGCCGACGGTGGCGTGGGCCAGGCGGGGCACAGGAGCACCGCTGTCGAAGGCGGGATCCTCGTCCCACGAAGAGAAGCTGGCAGTTCCGGTGAGGCTCTTCATGGGCCGGGACCGTACCCGGCATCCCGGACAGGTTCGGTCCGGGTCATATGCCATTCTGGATTACGTGCTGGAGACGTCGGCCCGGCTGCTGCGACTGCTCTCGCTGTTCCAGTCCCGCCCGGCCTGGACGGCGCCGGAGCTGGCGGACCGGCTCGGCGTCACCGAGCGCACCGTGCGGCGCGACGTCACCCGGCTGCGCGACCTGGGCTACCCGGTGGAGGCCCGGGCCGGACCGTACGGCGGCTACCAGCTGGGCCGGGGCGGCGCGCTGCCGCCCCTGCTGCTCGACGACGACGAGGCGGTGGCGGTGGCCGTGGGTCTGAGGGCCGCGGCCGACGGCAGCGTGGCCGGGTTGGACGACGCCACCGTGTCCGCGCTGGCCAAGCTCGACCAGGTGCTGCCGGCTCCGCTGGCGGCCCGGGTGCGAGCCGTGCACGGGGCCACGACGGAGCTTCGGGGACGCGACCCCGACCCGCTCGACGCCGACCTGCTGGTCACGCTGGCCCAGGCGTGCCGGGCGGGCGACCGGCTGCGGCTCGGCTACACCGACCGGGAGGGGCGGACCAGCGAGCGGCGGGTCGACCCCTACCGGCTGGTGCGCTTCGGGCCCCGCTGGTACCTGGTGGCGCGGGACGTGGACCGGTCCGACTGGCGGACCTTCCGGCTCGACCGCGTGTCCACGGCGGTGGCGGCGGGCGGCCGGGCCGACCTGTCCGACCCGCCCGACCCGGTGGCGCTGGTGGCGCGGGGCATGGCCGTGGGCCCCTACCCGCTGCAGGCCCGGGTGCGGCTGCCGCTGGGCGCGGCCGGGGCGCTCGACGCGATTCCCCGCACCGTCGGGGTCCACACGGCCGACGGGCCGGACGCCACCATCGTGGAGCTCGGCGGCAGCGACGTGGCGGGCATGGTCCGGTATCTGGCGGGGCTGGGCGTCCCGCTCGAAGTCCTCGCTCCCGCCGAGCTGCGGGAGGCCTTACGGGCCTTCGGGCGGGCGGTGGCGGCGCTGAACCGCTGAGCTAGGCGGCCAGGCCCCGGAACGTGCGCCACCACGCCCGGGCGCGGTCGCCGAGGTTCGAGGCCCAGGCCGACGTGGCCGGCCGCGGCTCCGGCGACGGCGGAGCCGGCGAGGTGGTGCCGGCCGAGTCGGCCAGGCCGTCGACCATCAGGCCGGCCAGCTCGGCGACGTCCTCGACCGCGACCCGGGTCGCGCCGGTGCAGACATCGTCGCGCCAGGTGCTGAACACGAACTGGCGGGTCTCCGCGTGCCACGTGGCCCGTAGATGGTGACCGTTGCGCCGGGCGTCCTCGATCAGCACCCGCCGCCGCAAGCTGATTCGCTCCCCCATGGATGGATTGTGCACATGCGTCAACCGCCACGGAAGCGGTCGAGCCTCCGACGGTCCCGCTTGGTGGGCCGGCCCGCGCCGCGGTCGCGAGCGAAGACCGCGGGCGTGTCGCGGGACGAGGGCGGGGGCGGGCTGTGGTCGACGTAGCACTCGGCCGCCAGCGGGGCGCCCACCCGCTTGTCGATCACGCGGGCCACCTCCAGCACCCGGAGGCGCCCGGCCAGCGTGGCCTCCACCCGGTCGCCCACCCGCACGGTGGCGGCCGGCTTGGCCGGGTGGCCGTTGACCCGCACGTGGCCGCCGCGGCAGGCGTCGGTGGCCAGGCTGCGGGTCTTGGTCACCCGGACCGCCCACAACCAGCGGTCCACGCGGGTGCTGCCCGCGCCTACATCGGGTAGAGCCACTGCTCCAGCCCGACCGCCCGGGCCCAGATGGGGGTCACCGCGGCCACGAGCGGGTCGATGTCCTGGGGCTGGTCCCGGAACACGAGTTGGTCATAGGCCAGGTTCACGGTCATCGACTGCAGCGCCAGCGCGGTGAACCAAGGGTCGATGTCGGGATTGCACACCCCCTGCTCCTGGAAGACCCTGATCCAGCGCTCGATGCGCTTGGCGCCCCGCATGAGCGTGCCCCGCCGGTTGAGGCGCACGTCGTTGTCGATGAGCCGCACCTGCTCGATGGACACGGCGATGGTGCGGTTGCGGACGCAGGCCAGGAAGAACTGGCGCATGCCGTAGGCCAGGTCGCGCACCGGGTTCTGTTCGTGGTTGTCGGGATCGACACGGTCGTACGAGAACAGCTGGTCGAGGGCCGCCGACGCGACCACACGGAACAGCGCCTCCTTGGAGTCGAAGTAGGAGTAGAAGCTGCCGGTCGAGACCCCGACGCGCGCCGCGATCTCGGCGATGCGCACGTGGCGGTACGGCTTCTCGCTGAAGACCTCCCAGGCCTCCTCGACCAGGCGGTCGCGCGTGCTCGGCCCGCGCCCTGTGAGGGTCCGCTCGGCGGACCGCTCCGGCTCGGACATTCCCCCGGGTACGGCGTCAGCGGCCATGGGCCCGACTCGCCATGACCCCGACCGTAGCCGCGTACGCGGGAAGTTACTCGCGGTTAGCACCCAGCCCGGTCGAGCCGGGCGAGGAAGGCACCGGCGCCGGTGACGACGGCACCCTGGGCGCGGGCCCGGCGGGCCAGCTCCCGGTCCGACGTGACCAGCTCGACGCGGCCCGGCCCCGCCTCCTCCAGGTCGGCGACTATGCGGTCGTCGGCCGCATCGCGGCCCGGCCGCCGGGCATAGCGGACGGCCACGCCGCCGTGCTCGCCCTCGGGGAGGTCGGCCTGGGGGACGTCGAAGACGACCACGACCGGGTGGTCGACCCGGGCGGCGTAGCACTGCACCCGTGCCAGCAGCCGGCGGGCGGCCGCGGGCCGGTCCCGCCACCACCCGTCGGCGCGGGCGCCCATCACGTTGTTGCCGTCGACGACGAGGGTGAGGGAATCACCCGCGCCGGGCGATGCGGTCGGGGGGTGGGGGCGGACGATCACGACATCACACCATGTCTCAAGGAGTTGTCGTGACCGACTTCGACACCGGGTTCGCCTCCCCGGATCCGCCGCCCCGCCCCATCGAGTACACCGACGCCGACGCCAGCGGCTGGTGGGTGTCCGTGGTCGGCGGCATCATCATGGTCCTGCTGGGCCTGTGGGTGCTGACCAACCTGTACGACTCCGTGGTCGTGCTGGCCTGGCTGGTCGGGCTCTCGCTCATCTTCGCCGGTGCCCTAGAGATCCTCGCCCTCCACGGGGAGCCGGGGATCGGCTGGGCGGTGTGGGTGTCCGGCGGGCTGCTGATAGCCGCGGGCATCGCCGTGCTGGTGTGGCCCGACATCACGCTGTGGGCGCTGGCCGTGGTGGCCGGCATCGCCCTGCTCGCCGCGGGCGCGGTGCGGGTGGCCGTGGCGCTGGCCTCGCGCGACCAGGCCGACTTCGGCCTCCAGCTCGGCCTCGGCGCGCTGGGCGTGGCGCTCGGCGTCGTCGTGCTGGTGTGGCCCGAGGCCACGCTGGTGGTGCTGGCGTTCATCCTCGGCATCCGCTTCCTCGTCACCGGGGTGGTGGCCATCGGGGTGGGCTGGCAGCTGCGCCACTTCGCCCACGCCTGACGATCCGGCCTCGCCGGCGCGAACCTGAGCGCCATGACGGCGACCATGCGGGCCTGGGTGGTCGAACGCCCAGGCCCGATCGACCGTGGCCCGCTCGTGCCGGCGACCCTGCCGGTGCCGGAGCCGGGCCCGCGTGAGGTGCGCGTCCTGGTACAGGTCTGCGGAGTGTGCCGCACGGACCTGCACGTGGCAGAGGGCGACCTGCCGCCGCACCACTCGCCGGTCGTGCCGGGGCACGAGATCGTGGGCACGGTCGACGAGTGCGGTCCCGGAGCGACGCGCTTCGCTCCCGGCGAGCGGATCGGCGTGCCCTGGCTGCGCCACACATGCGGCCGGTGCCGCTTCTGCGTCCGGGGCGACGAGAACCTGTGCGTCGCCCCCGCCTTCACCGGATGGGACGCGGACGGCGGCTACGCGGAGGCCGCGGTGGTGGACGAGCGCTACGCCTACCGCCTGCCGGACGCGTTCGACGACCGCCACGCCGCCCCGCTGCTGTGCGCGGGCATCATCGGCTACCGGGCACTCCGGCGGGCGGCGCTGCCCCCGGGCGGCCGGCTGGGGATCTACGGCTTCGGCGGCTCGGCCCACATCGCCGCCCAGGTCGCGCTGCACGACGGAGCGACGGTGCACGTGCTCACCCGGGGCGACGAGGCTCGGCGTCTGGCGCTCGACCTGGGCGTGGCGTCGGCCGGCGGCCCGACCGACGAGCCGCCCGAGCCGCTGGACGCGGCCGTGCTGTTCGCCCCCGCCGGCGACCTGGTGCCGGTGGCCCTGCGGGCGCTGGATCGGGGCGGCACCCTGGCCATCGCGGGCATCCACCTCAGCGACATCCCGAGCCTCGAGTACCAGCACCTGTTCGAGGAGCGCCAGGTGCGCAGCGTCACCGCCAACACCCGGCGCGACGGCCTGGAGTTCCTCGACCTGGCGGCGCGCATACCGGTGCGGGTCACCACCACGCCGTACCCGCTGGCGGCGGCCGACCGGGCGCTGGCCGACCTGGCCCACGGGCGGGTGCGCGGGGCGGCGGTGCTCGACGTGGGCGGACCCGGCGGGGCAGGCTGACGGCGTGACCGCCCCGGACGCTCGACCCTGGATCGTGGTCGGGGTGGATCACTCCCCCGCCGCGCGGCGAGCCGCCGGTTGGGCAGCCGAGCTGGCGTCGCTGCTGGGCGCCCAGGTGTCAGCGGTGCACGCCCTGGGCCTCCTAGTGCCGCTGGGCGGCGAGCTGGTCTCCGCCCACGCCCATCGCGACGAGATCCGGGAGGTGGCCGAGCAGGAGTGGTGCGCGCCGCTCGCCGACGCGGGTGTCGCCTACCGGCTCCGCGTCCGGGAGCAGCCTGCCATCGACGCTCTGGTCGACGAGATCGCTGAGCTGGACGCCGAGCTGGCGGTGGTGGGCACCCGCGGCCCGGGCCTGCCCGCCGAGCAGGCCATGGGCAGCACGGCCCTGCACCTGCTCCAGGAGGCCACGGTGCCGGTGCTGGTGGTCCCGGCCGACGGCGCTGAGCGGCCGCCCGCCCTCCAGCGCCTGGTGGTCGGCAACGACGGGCAGCCGGCGGCCGAGGCCGCAGTGCGCTGGGCCCTGGACGTCGCCGGCCGTAGCGGGGCGGAGTGCGACGTCGTGCGGGTCCCGCCCGGCCCGCGGGACGAGGAGGCCGAGGCGCTCGTGGAACAGGCGGACGAGCTGGGCGCCGACCTGGTGGTGCTCGGCGCGTCCGGGCGCGGCGCGGAAGGCGACCCGCTGGTCGGCAGCGTCAGCCGGCATGTGGCCCACCGGTCGGCCCGAGCCGTGGTGGTGGTGAGGTGAAGCTCGCCATCGTCGGGGCCGGCGAGGTGGGCGCGACAGCCGGCTATGCCTGCCTGCTCCGGGGCGTGGCCCAGAAGCTCGTGATCTGTGACCTCAACCGGGCCAAGGCCGAGGCGCACGCCCTCGACCTGACCCACAGCGTGCAGTTCGCGGGCATGGCCGACGTGCGCGGCACCGACGACCTGGCCGAGTGCGCGGGCGCGGGCGTGGTCGTGCTGGCGGCCGGGGCGAAGCAGAAGCCCGGCCAGACCCGGCTGGACCTCGCGGCGGACAACGTGGCCATGTGCCGCGCGGTCGTCCCCGAGGTCCTGGCGGCGGCGCCCGATGCGCTGCTGCTGATGGTGACCAATCCGGTCGACGTCGTGACCCGGGCGGCGCTGGAGGTGAGCGGCCTCGACCCCGCCCGGGTGCTGGGGACCGGCACCGTGCTCGACACCAGCCGGTTCCGTGCGCTCCTGGGCCAGCGCTGCCGGGTGGCGGTGCAGAACGTGCACGCCTACATCGTGGGCGAGCACGGTGACTCCGCGGTCGCGCTGTGGTCGACCACCACCATCGGCGGGCTGCGGGCCGACGAGTGGGGGACGTCACTGGGCGGCGTGCCCGACGCCGACGAGCGCCATCGCCTGCTGGACGAGGTGCGCCAGGCCGCCTACCGGATCGTGCAGGGCAAGGGCGCCACCAGCCACGCCATCGGGCTGGTGACCGCCCGGGTGGTCGAGGCCATCGACCGCGACGAGCGCCGAGTGCTGCCGGTGACCTCCTACGTGGCCGACTACCAGGGCATCACCGACGTGTGCATGTCGGTCCCGTGCGTGGTCGACCACACCGGGGTCAGCGAACGCCTGGAGGTGCCGCTGGACGCCACCGAGCACGAGGGCCTGGCGGCGTCGGCCGACGTCGTCCGGCAGACCGGCGCCACCGTCGGGCTCTGATCAGACGGCTGTCCGGCCCGGGATCTGGTTGCGCTGGCTGGCCGTGGCCGCCCAGTGGCTGATGTCGAGCAGGAAGGCGATGGCGATCCACAGCCAGTCCCAGCCGGTGACGCCCTGCGGGAACTGCCACAGCAGCACGTAGATCAGGGTGGTGAAGGGCAGGAAGATGATGCCGAGCACCGGCCACACGAAGCTGGTGAAGATGGCGTCCATCCGATCGGGGCGGGCGAGCCAGAAGATGACGAGGGCGATGCGGGGAAACGCCCCGGCGAAGATGGCCAGCAGGCAGCCCATGGGGTGACGCTCCTTGCGAACGGCGGACGTGAGACCCGGCCCGATCGTCGCCGCTCCGCCCGGGGGTGGGCATCGCCCGGGGAGGGTGAGCCGAACGTCCTGGTAATGACATTCAGTGGAGTTACCAACGCGTCTAGTGCGACAAGGCCTTGCCGGATGCGACAACATGTAACCCATGGGAACTGGGGGATACAGAGACGACGACGAGCTGCTGCCGATCAAGTTCGGCCCGGTCTCGAACGGTGAGTTCCACCCGCAGCCGCACAGCCCGCTGGTGAAGGAGGTGATCCGCCGCACCCACCGCCTGGCCGACGAGAAGGCCCGCCGGCTCGGCATGTCGCGGCGGCAGTTCCTCAACAGCGTCACCGGCGCGGCCGCCACCCTGTTCGTGCTGGGGGCGTGCTCGAAGGAGGAGGCCAACTCGCGGGGCGAGCGCCCCGGCGGGAGCCTCGACGTGTCCGAGGACGCCACCGAGGACACCGCCACCGCGCTGGAGGAGCTGGGCGGCGAGGAGTTCATCTTCGACGTCCAGACCCACTACGTGAACTACGACACGAGCGGGCAGGTGGCGGCGTGGACCGACATGTTCCCGCAGGCACGCTGCCCGGAGGGGGCGACCGGCGACACCCGGCTGTGCTTCACGTCCGACGCCTACTTCCGAGAGGTCTACGCCCGCTCGGACACCTCGATGTCCATCCTCTCGGCCCTGCCCACCCAGTCGCTGGTAGGCCTGCAGCCCGACGACATGCTGTTCGCCCTGGACGTCGCCACCCGCATCGGCATGGACGGCCGCGTCCTCATGCACGGCGGCGCCTATCCCCACATCGGCAACATCGATCAGGCGCTCATGGACATGGACGACCTCAAGGAGCGCTACCCCATCGCGGCCTGGAAGATCTACACGATGACGCCCACCGCGGCGCACTTCTACTTCGACGACCACGACCCGAGCCGGCCCCAGATCGGCCAGACGTTCATCGACCACGTGCGCGAGCTCGGCCCGCCCATCATCTGCACCCACAAGGGCATCTCGTCCATCGTCGGCTCGACGGCGGAGATCGCCAGCCCCAGCGACATCGGCCCGGCCGCGGCCCGCAACCCCGACGTCAACTTCGTCGTCTACCACTCGGGCTACGAGCCCGGCCAGGAAGGCGACAGCGGGCCCTACGACCCAGCCAACCCCGCGCCCGAAGGCGTCGACCGGCTCATCCGCTCGGTCACCGACGCCGGCCTCGAGCCCAACTCGAACGTCTACGCCGAGCTGGGCGGGACCTGGTGGTTCATCATGCGCAACCCCACCGAGGCCGCCCACATCATCGGCAAGCTGCTCCGCTACATCGGCGAGGACCGGGTGGTGTGGGGCACCGACTCGATCTGGTTCGGCACTCCCCAGGACCAGATCCAGGCCATGCGCGCCTTCCAGATCAGCGAGGAGCTGCAGGAGGCCCACGGCTACCCGGCCCTGACCGACGAGGTGAAGGCCAAGATCTTCGGCGTCAACGCGGCGCGGCTCTACGACATCGAGCCCATCACCGGATCCAGCGGGCTCACACCGGAGGAGGTGGAGGCCGCTCGTGCGAGCATGGCGCCCGCCCGCACCTACGGCCCCACCACCATCCGGCAGTCCATGGCCATGATCGCCGCCCACATGGGCGGACGCGCTTTCTAGCGGCTAGCTGCCGGCCACCACCTTGGCCTTCATGGTCTGGAACTCGTCCTCGCTGATGGTGCCGTTGTCGCGCAGCGTGGCCAGCCGGGTCAGCTCGGCCGCGGGACCGCCGACGGAGACCGTCTCGCGGATGTAGTCGTCGACCTGGGCCTGGGCCGCGGCCGCCTGCTTCCTCGAGCGCTCGGCCATGCTCGGGCCGCGGACGATGATGTAGATCAACGACCCGATCAGCGGGAGGATGATCAGCAGCAGGATCCAGCCCGCCTTGCCCCAGCCGGAAAGCTCGTGGTCACGGAAGATGTCCGCGATGAGGATCACGAAGATCCAGATGAACATGAAGAGGAAGAACAGCTCGATCGTCCACCACAGCAGTTCTGCGATTCCGACTTCTGCGATCAACATCGATGTAAACCCCCGGGGTTTCTCGGTGCGCGTTACGCGCTCGGCGTAACCGAACCGCGTCGGGGGCCCGCTGACGTCACCCCGCCCGGGTGAGCGCCCCTCGGTTGGGGGCGCCGTACAGTCCGGCCGTGGGAGAGGCTTTCTTCTGGGGTGCGGTGGGCGCGGCGGCCCTGGTGATCGGGGCCGCCTTCGCCCTGGTGGTGCCCATCCACCGCCACGTGTTGGGACTGGTCATGGCCCTCGGCAGCGGCGTGCTCATCAGCGCGGTGGCCTTCGACCTGGTCGAGGAGGCGGTCGACACCTCCCACGGCACGGGCGGCGTGGCCGCGGGGCTGGCGGCGGGGGCGCTGACCTTCTTCGTGGGCGACGGGATCATCGACCGCATGGGCGGGGACAAGCGCAAGAGCTCGGGCGGCGAGCAGGCCGAGGGCTCGGGGCTGGCCATCGTGCTGGGGGCGGTGCTGGACGGCATCCCCGAGTCGATCGTGCTCGGCATCGGGCTGCTGGCCGGCGCGGGGGTCAGCGTCGCCTTCATCGTGGCGGTGTTCGTGTCCAACCTGCCGGAGGGCATCGCCGCCACCACCGGGCTCAAGGCGTCGGGCTGGGCGCCCCGGCGCGTCATCGGGCTCTGGCTGCTGGTGGCCCTGGTGTCGGCCCTTGCCTCGCTGGCCGGCTTCGCCGTGTTCGACGGCGCCTCGGACTGGATCATCGCCTTCGTCCTCGCCTTCGCCGGCGGCGCGGTGCTGACCATGCTGGCCGACACGATGATGCCCGAGGCCTTCCAGCACGGCGGGCGCCAGGTCGGACTGATGACCACCGCCGGCTTCGCCATCGCCTTCGCGCTGCACCTCATCGAGTGAGGCTTCGGAGCCGGCTCAGATGCGGTGGCGGGCGAGAGGCAGCTCGAGGCTGACCTCGGCTCCGCCGCGGCTCGAACGGTCGATGGCGATGCTGCCGCCGGCCACCTCCGCCGCCTGCCGGGCGATGTCGAGGCCGAGGCCGGTGGATCCCGCCCCGGTGACCCCGCGATCGAGGGCGTCGCCCGGGTCGGCGATGCCGGGCCCGGCGTCCTCCACCACCAGCCGGGCGGTCCCGTCGGCCACCTCGACCCGAACCGCATACGGCGTGCCCTCCGGGGTGTGGGCGAACACGTTGCCGACCAGGGCGTCGAGGGCGGCGGCCACCTCCCCCGCCGACAGGGGCACCGGGCAGGGACCGTTCGCCCCGTCGACGTCCAGCGTCCAGTCCCGGCCGTCATCCTCGGCCAGCGCGCTCCAGAAGTCGGTCCGCTCCCGGGCCACCGAGACCAGGTCGCACACCGAGCCGACCATGCCGCTGTGCAAGGGGCGGCGAGCGCTGCGGATGAGCTCGGAGATGGCTCCCTCCAGCCGCTCGACATCGGCCACCAACGAAGCGTCGCCCGCCGCCTCTGCGTCGAGGCGCAGAGCGGTCAGCGGGGTCCGCAGGCGGTGGGACAGGTCGGCCACCCGCTCCCGCTCGGCGGTGCGCAGCTCCTCGATCCGGTCCGCCAGCAGGTTGAGCGCGCGGGCGGCATCGGCCAGCTCGGGAGTGGGACCGGGATCGGCGCGGGCATCGCCCTGCCCCGCGGCCAGGGCACGGGCGGTGGCCGACAGCTCGGTGGCGTCACGCGTCACCGACCGTGCCAGCCGGTCGGCGATCACGACCGCCGCCAGCACCAGCACCACGGCCACCCCGGCCAGCGCCAGCCAGGCGGTGGCCACCCCCTCGTCCAGCAGCTCGCTCGGGACGCGTGCAAAGACCACCGCGGTGCTGTCGACCCCGGTTGCGACCGGCGAGTAGATCTCGACGCCGCCGTTGCGCTCCACGCTGAAGTTCCGGCCGCTGAGAGCCAGCCGGAGCGAGGCCTCGTCGGCCTGGGCCCCGTCGCCCACCACGGTCCCGTCCGGCAGCCACACGGCCATGCGGCCCGAGTTGCCGGTATCGGTGCCGTCCATGGCCGCGGTCACCAGGTCGGAGGTGACGTTCGGCAGGGCCAGCGCCGGGCCGATCGACGTCACGTCGCGCTCGGCGGCGGCGATGGCCCGGTCGCGGGCCGCCGAGCGCACCAGGCCGCCCAGCGGCACGGCGAAGGCCACGACCACCAGGGAGGTGGTGGCCAGCACGACGAGGACGATGCGGCGGCGCACGGGCGTCTCAGCCGGCGGCGGGGGCGATGAGGCGCACGCCGACCCCCCGCACGGTGTGCAGGTAGCGGGGCTCGGAGCCCGTCTCCCCCAGCTTGCGCCGCAGCCATGACAGGTGGACGTCGACGGTCTTGTCGGCGCCGCCGTAGGGCTGCTGCCAGACCTCGGCCAGCAGCTCGCGCCGGGTTACCACCTCGGGGCTGCGCCGTGCCAGGTGCGCCAGGAGGTCGAACTCGAGCCGGGTGAGGTCGAGCTTGCGGCCGTCGATGGTCGCTTCGCGCCGGCCGGGCGCCACCACCAGCGCGCCGACCACCACCTCGCCGGCGTCGGCCTCGGCCCCCGCCGTCTCGGCCCGGCGCAGCACGGCCCGGATGCGGGCCTCGAGGTGGGCCGCCGAGTAGGGCTTGACCACGTAGTCGTCGGCGCCGCCGTCGAGCACTCGGACGATCTCGGCTTCGTCGTCCCGCGCGGTGGCCACGATGACCGGCACCGCCGACACGCCGCGCAGCATGCGCAGGACGTCGGCGCCGTCGATGTCGGGCAGGCCGAGGTCGAGCACGACCACGTCGGGTCGCCACTCGACGGCGGCCGCCAGCGCAGCCGCGCCCGACGCCTCGGTGCGGACCACGTGGCCCGACCCGACCAGCCCGCGCGCCACCGACTCGCGGATGCGGAGGTCATCCTCGATCACCAGCACTGAGGCCACGGCCACCACGGTACGTCGGCGCCGATTCCGGCATGCAGGCCAGGACGGGGACGCAGCGTCTCTTAGCGAAGGCTTAGGGTCCCCTTTGGGTACCGCTTGCCAGCCGACGCGAACATGAGCGCGATGCGGCGGATCTTCACCCTCGGTCTCGCGTGGCTGGCAGCCGCCGTCGTCGCCGCCGTCGTGGCGTGGCAGGGCGTCGGCCTGATCGGCGACCAGGTGACCGACGATCACGACGGCACGCTCACCGCCGACGAGATCGACGCCGCCCTCGCGAGCGGCGGAGGCGGCATCCCCATCCCGCCGACCACGACCCTGCCTCCGAGCAGCGACACCACCGTGGCCGGCGCCACACCCCCCTCGACGACCGCGGCCGATGCGGGCGCCGGAGGCACCACCCCCGGACAGAGCACGACCCCGAGTCGCGGCACCGCCCCCGCTACCGGCTCGAACGGCAGCTCGGGCTCCGGTGGACAGGCTCCGGCGCCCGCGCCGGACGCGGTCGTCAGGAACTACAGCGTCGCCGGAGGAACCGCGTCCATCAGCTTCTCCCCCAGCGGGGTGACGGTACTCCTGGCGCGTCCCGCGGCCGGCTGGTCGGTCAAGACCGAGCCCGAGGGCAGCGGCGTGCGGGTCGAATTCGAGAGCGGCACCGCCCGCAGCCGCATCGACGCCTGGTGGGATGGCGGCCCCCAGGACCGGGTCGAGGACAGCGGCGGCAGCGGCGGGTCCGGCGGCCCCGGCTGACCGGCCCTGACCTTTAGCCGCGCTTAGGGGATCGCCGACGCAGCCTTAGCCGGGAGTCCCCCAGTGTGTGTCCCCAAGCGGACACCCACGCAGATGAGAGAGGACCCCACACCATGAAGCTCCCCGGTACCAAGGGCCGCCTCGGCCTGGCGGCAGGGATGGTCGGCGGCAGCGTCGGCGTCGCCCTGATCTCCGGCTTCGGGCCGGCGCCGGCGCTGTCGAGCATCGGCTCGTCCCACGACGACACCACGACGACCACGGCCGTTCCGGCGTCGGTGCCCGCCAGCACCGCCAGCGATGCGTCGGAGACCCGTGCCATCGACGCCGCCGGCGCCGGGACCGTCGTCGTGGCCCGCGA
>DASRJN010000554.1:0-6267 GCA_035649455.1 Acidimicrobiales bacterium | reverse complement strand
CGGAAGACCTCGGTGACCGTGAAGTGCGTGGCCTCCGCCCCGCCCGCCAGATCCTCCACCAGCACCACCTCGGTGACCCGCGGGCCCGCGGCCGTGCGGGCGCAGTGCACGACCACGTCGATGCTCTCCGACACCAGCGTGTTCAGCGCCGCCAGCGGCAGCCCACCGGACGTGTCCGCCAGCTGGCACACGAAGCGCAGCCGGGTCAGGGCCTGGCGGGCCGACCCCGCGTGGATGGTCGTGTAGCCGGTCACGCCCGAGGACAGCGTGAGCAGGAGGGGCATGGCTTCGCGGTCGCGAACCTCACCCACGATGGCCACGTCGGGCGCCATCCGCAGGAACCCCGCCACCAGCCGCCGCAGGTCGATGGCGGGACGGTCGGCCCGCGCCGTCCGCGTCTGCATCTGCGCCACGTTGGGCACAGGAACGTCCGACTCGAACACCTCCTCCGCGACCACGACCCGCAGGCCGGGGTCGAGCTCCGCCGTGGTGCAGGACAGCAGCGTGGTCTTGCCCGACCCGGGCGGCCCCGCGAACACGATCGACAGCCGGGCGTGCACGCAGGCCCGCAGGAACAGGGCCGCCTGGGCGCTGAGCATGTCCCGCTCCACGAGCTCGCCCAGCGACTTGAACGGGATGCCCGTGAACTTCCGGATGTTCACGATCACATGCCCGCCCCGAGCTATGTCGCCGTGGACGATGTGGACCCGGGCGCCGTCGTCGAGCTGGGCATCCTGCAGGCCCTCGGCCGGATCCAGCTTGCGGTGCGCCGTGGAGGCGTCGTCCAGCAGCTTGGTGAGCGTGCGCAGGACGTGCTCGTCGTCGTGGAAGACCTCGTCGTGGTACCCCGACAGCCCCGAGTGCCGGCGCACGAAGAGGGCGTCGGGAGCGTTGAGCATGATCTCCCACACGTCGTCGTCGGCCAGCAGCGGCGTGAGCGGGCCGTAACGGGCCAGGTTCCGGAAGGCCCGCTCGACCACCAGCGGCGGGTCCGGCAATCCGAACGCCCGGCGGCCGCGCCGGTGGTCGTCGTTCCAGCGGGCCACCTCGTCGGCGATGAGGGCGCGCAGCTTCGCCTCGCCGCCGGGCGCAGACATCTCCAGCGAGATGTCCTTGGCGCGCTCCTGCACGGCCCGCTCGATCTCCACGAGCGGGGACACGCCCTCGGGTGCTCCGCCGGCGGTCACGCCTCGACCGCCTCGCCGTAGTCGTCATACCAACTGCCCAGCGAGCCGGGCGTCACCGGGACCGGCTCGGCCGCTCCACCGGGCGCGCCCGCACCGCCAGGCGACGCCGCCTCGAGCAGGGCACGCACCGCACCGGCCAGTGGCCGGACCAGCGGACCGGGCGGCGCAGCGTTGTCGCGCACCTGCTCGGCGATCCGGCGCCGTTCCGGCAGGTACAGCGGGCTGGACGCCAACACCACACCCGGATCGGTGGCCGTCAGCAGGCGAGCGAACGCCATGCCGGCCTCGGCCCGCAGGCGGGGATTGCGCGGCGCCCGGTTCACGACCGGCACGATCCGCTCGCCGGCGACGCCCACCTCCAGCAGGTCCCGAGTCACCCGAAGCTGCGAGTGGACGCCGGCGAGGCCGGCCAGCCCGACCATCAGCACCAGGTCGGCATCGAGCAGCGTGTGGCGCGCCAGCACGTTGCGGTCCTCGACCTCGACCGAGCCGCACTGCTCCTCGCCCTCGACATCAGCGTCGACGTCGGCGACCACCACCCGGTACGCGCCGCGCAGCGCCTGCAGGGCCGCGTCGACGGCGCGGGGCCGCAACGCCGTCCAGTCCCGGTGGCGGCGCAAGCCGAGCAGGATGTCGTAGCCGCGGTCCGCCACCGTGAAGCACATGGCACGCACTTGGGGAGCCGGGAGCGTCGCGGCACGGTGCGCATCGACCAGCTCCGACAGTCCCGGGACCACGTCGCCCGCGTCGTGGAGCAGCGCCTGGTGGCCGTGGAGGGCAAGGTCGGCCAGAACCACGAGGCCCCGGTCCCGGGGATCGCTCGCCAGGCCGGTGGCCAGCGCCATGGCCAGCGTCGACCGGCCCGCGCCGCCGGCCCCGGTCACCGCCACCAGCCGGCCCCGCCAGGCGCCCGGCGGCTCGGCCGTCGCCTGGACGGTCGCCATCACCAGCTCGTCGCCCCGGGCCAGCGGTCGGGCCACCGCCCGCAGCCCGTCCAGCAACTGCTCGCGCTCGAAGTCGGCGGGGAGGACCGCGTGCACGCCCAGGTCCCGCCACGAGCGCACCGAACGCCCGTCGTCGACCGCGATCACGACACAGCCGTGCTGCCATGCGAGCTCCACGAGGTCGCGGTCGAGCGCCGCCAGACCGGCGTCCACCAGCAGCGCCGAGAACGGCCTTCCGGAACGCAGCCGGGCGCGGGCCTCCTCCCCCGACACCACCTTCACGAAGTCGACGGGCAACGCCGCCGAGGTGGCCCAGCGGGCGACGTCGCCGAACCACGGTGCCCTGACCCGCGCCAGGCCGAGCACGACGTAGCGGTCGGCGACGGTCACGACCCACCCCCACTGGCCGCGCTCCGCGGTTGGCGTCCCACGTGGGTCGTGCGGATCAGCGTGACCGCGCCATTGGCCGCGGCGTCGACGATCGCCAGCTGCTCCTCGGATGCGGACACGCCGAGCGTGACGGTCAGATCGCCACCGCCGTCGAAGGTGTTGCCGGCGTCGCTGACGTCGAGGACCCGGACACCCGCAGCCACCTGTGTGGTGCTTTCGTCCCGGGTGGTCGCATAGACGTCGACCAGGTCGCCGGGGCGCAGCCGCCCGTTCACCGCCCGCTCCCGGGCCAGCGCGATGGACAGCTCGGCGGTCGGGTCGTGGCCGCCCTGATCGCTCAGCGACGCCGCCTGGATCAGCTCGCCCTCGGCGATGGGCGCCAGCGCGACCCGACCTTCCAGGCCGGCCCCGTCGCGGAACGCCGCGCCGGCCACACCGGCCGGCAGGTCCATGCGCACCCAACGCACCGCGTCCGGCCCCACCGGGTCACCAGGCCCGAGCGTGTCGGCCGCCACCGCGTAGGCGTGCTGGGGTGTTCCATTGGCCCGCTCCCACATGACGAACGTCGCGAGGCCGGACAACGCCACCAGCACGCCTCCTACCACTGCCCGCGCGCCGGGAACGCCCGCGGGCCGCGCCACCGTGCGCGTGGGCGCGTTCGTCTCGACTTCGGTCGCGCCGCCGCCGTGGGTCGACCGGGTCATCACCATCGTTTTCCTCGCCTCTCCCAGCGATCTGACACTGGAGGTTTTCCGGCTCGGCCGGTGCCTCGATTCGGCGACGCCCACCCAGCGCCACCGCCGCATCACCGTCGGACGCACCGAGCGACCGTGGTGACGTACACACCATACGTGGGGGTGGGTCACTCACAAGAATATGACCGAAAGATGCCCAAACACCATGCGAAGGGGTAAGGTGGGCGCCGTGAACACCGACGAGACCGAATGGCTCTCGACCCAAGAGGCAGCACGACGGCTCGGGATCACTCCCCGAACGCTCTACCGGTTCATCGACCATGGAGAGTTGCCGGCGTACCGCTTCGGACGGGTCATCCGACTACGCGGCCACGAGGTCGACGACTTCATCCGAAGGTCGCGCATCCAGCCGGGCGAGCTAGAGCATCTGTACCCGGAGCCCGCGGTCAAGGGCGACGACGAGTCCTGAAGTACGACAGCAGTGGCGGGCCGGCAGCGACCGGCGGTGGGCCCGCCGCCTGCACCCACCGCCGCACCCCCTGAGGCGGATGGCCCGAGATCGGGCCGGTTGTCCACAATGCACAGGGTTGGCGACAGGAACTCCACAGGGTTACGCCTCTCGTAGCGCACAGGGCGCGGGTCGTACCGTGATGGCCATGCCGACGTTCGAGGTGATCCTGCGAGACCGGACCGTCGAGACCGTCGACGGCGCCGACGCCTACCAGCAAGAGGGCCCGATGACCACGTTCTTCCGCCGCGGTGACGGCCGCGACGTGATCGACTCGTGGAGCACGCGCATGGCCAGCTTCCGCACCGCGGACCTGCTGGTCGTCCGGCGCCGGGACCAGGCCGCGAGCAACGTCCGCTCCATCGCCGGCTGAGCCCGCGGCGGCTCAGCGATCGTCGGCGCTGAAGTGCATGTAGTCGGTCGGGTGGGTCCAGAGGCCACCCCACGCCCAGCCGATGGTCCCGAACGCGGTGACCACCCCGTCGCCGTTGGCCAGCATGCCCGGGCGCACGTTGGTGCGATCGAGGTAGGACGATGACAGCTCGGGCAGTACCAGGTCGCCTCGGATGTAGGGGTTCATGAACGGGTTGATGTCCACGGCCCGCCCGTAGGCGTGCGATGACCACGAGGTCCGGCCCGGCCCCGCGATGGGGCGGCAGGCGAAGGCGGACGTGTTGTTGCCGTCGCCAGTGGGCGGAGCGTCGAGGTCGGCCTGCGTGGTGATCCGCATCTCCTCGATCGGGTAGCGGGCGTCGAACAGGGCGTGGAACGCCCCCACGAACCGCTCCGCCTCGGTGGCGTCGACCATCAGCTCCCCCGTGTGCGCCCGGCCGTCGAATCCCCAGAACGACAGGGTGACGTAGCTGAGCTGCGTCAGCGTGACCGGGCAGGCCGCCTGCCAGGTGGAGCGGGCCGCCACATCGGGTGGGACCGGCGCGATGGTCGAGTGGAACGCCCCGTCGGCGGGCGGGGCCAGCACGTCGACCGTAGCCAGCTGGCGGGGATCGAGCTCGGGTGGGGTCGGCTGGGGCGCGGCGGTGCCGTCGTCCCGAAGCGGCAGCACGCGGGTGCCGAGCCATGCGGGCCGGGCGAACGGATCTAGCGCGGTGGTGGGCGGCGCCGTGTCGGGCGCGGTCGTCGTGGTGGTCGTCCCGGGCCGGTCGGCCGCGTCGGAACGATCCGCCACGCCGTCGCCGCCACTGCAGGCGGCAACACTCAGGGCGAGGACGGCGACCGCGGCCGCCAGCCGCCGGACACGCATAGTGGTGACCGTAGCCGAGTCCTCCGGGCAGCACTCAGTCCTCGAGGACTAGCTCGGTGACGGCGTCCAGCGCCACATAGCAGGTCACCGGCGGCTCCCCGCCGCCGCGCAGCACGGCGACGTCCTGCCCCACCGACCGCATCTCGCCGGCCACGGCCTCGCCCTCGCAGGTGACCAGCAGGACCCGCTCCCGATCGACGGCCAGGCCCGCGGCCACGTCCCGCAGGAGCGGACCTGATCCGGCATCGTCGACCGGCCGATCCCCGACCACCGCTCGCTCACCGTGACGGGTGCGCAGGGATGTGACCGCATCGAGCGCCACCAGAGCCAGGCCCAGCGATGTGCCTAGGGCGACGAAGTCGGCTCCCAACGCCCGCACCCGCCCGCCGTGCTGCCGGCCCGAGCGGGTGTGGACCGTGACCGCAGTGCCCGCCTCCAGCAGGTCGGCCAGCACGCCGGCCAGCGTGGCGCCCTCCTCGGCCTGCCGGCGCAGCCACCACTCCCGCGCCCGCCGCCGCGCCGCCTCGTCGACCCGAGCCTCGGACGCCCACCGCTGCAGCCGAGCATCGAGGTCGCCGCCGACCGGACCGACCAGCGCCCCCGCGTCCACGCCCTCGAACCGACCGTCGTCCCCCTGCACCACCGACCGGAACCTACCCGGCCGACCGATACTGCCGGGATCGCACCCGCACCTCGGCCGCAGCCAACTCAGCCCGCGGACGCTCCCGACAGCACCGCGCACTTCGCCGCACACACTCGCCCCCAGCACAACGGACCGGAACCAACCCCGCCGGACCGCACCCCGCACCCCCGGCCGCAATCACTCGTCTTCCCGGACCACCGGCCGCCACCCAACCCAGCCCCGGACACCGGCCCTTGAGCACCCGCACCACCGACGGGACCCTGCCGGGCGACCGACGCCACCGGGATCGCACCCCACACCCCGGCCCCAGCCAACTCACCCCCGAACCACTGGCCGCCACCCAACCCAGCCCGCGGACGCCGCCCGAGGCCACCCGGCACGGCAGGCGCAGCCGCTCCCCCCAGCCCGAACCACCGGCCGCCACCCAACCCAGCCCGCGGGCGCCGCCAGACGGCGCCCGGCACGGCAGGCGCAGCCGCTCCCCCCGGCCCGAACACGGGCCGGAAGCTACCCGGCGGGCGGGCGCCGCCGGATGGCGCTCCGGACCTCGGCCGCAGTCACCGTGAACGGGTCGAAGCGCACCAGCCACCAGTTGGCGCCGGCCGCCACCCATGGCCCGGGCGCTTCGTCGATGGTCCC
>DASRJN010000553.1:0-3545 GCA_035649455.1 Acidimicrobiales bacterium | reverse complement strand
TGGACGGCGACCACTGCCTCCACGAGGTCCTCGAATACTTCGCGGCCCTGGCCGAGGCCATCGACCTCACGGGGTGAGCAGGCGCTCGGCCGTGGCCTGGATGCGGCGGGCGATGGCGTGGGCGCCGCCCGCGGTGGCGAGCTCGGTGGCCCGCACCAGCAGCGCCTCGGCGCCGGTCTCGCCTGCGGCGTGGCGGTAGCGGGCGTCGGCCTCCAGGACCAGAGGCTCGGCGAAGCGCTCGCCGTAGGTCTCCAGCTCCTTGTAGGCCGACGTGACCGCCTTGGCCGCCGCGTCCAGGCGCCCGGCGCCGACCAGGCCCGCGGCCCGGGCGGCCTTGTAGACCACCACACCGGTCCGGCCGCCGGCCTCCACGAAGCGGTCGATGGCCACGTCCAGCGCGGCGAGGCCCTCGTCATAGCGGCCCTGCTCGATCAGCGCCGCCGCCAGGTAGCCCTGCAGGCCCCGGCCCCAGAAGCTGAACGTCGACTCCGGATCGGCCTCGACGCCCTTGCGGGCGGCGCGCTCGGCCCACTCGAACCGCCCGGTCTGGAGTGCGCCCCCGGCCGAGAACATCTGCACCAGCGACACCGCGTAGCGGTCTGGCGCCGCCGCCGCCAGCTCCTCGAAGGCGGTCTCGGCTTCCGCGGCCCCCTCGAGGGCCCCGGTCAGCACCTGCAGGTAGCGGCTGAAGGGATGGGGCAGCAGCAGCACCTCCAGGTCGAGCCCGAGGGTCATGGCCGGGACCGGCACGCCCGAGCCCACGACCACCGCCTCGTCCAGCAGCGTGCTGGCCTCGCCCACCTCGCCCCGGTGCCAGCGCGAGATGCCGAGCGAGGCCAGGCCCGTGACGCGCACCAGCGGATCGCTGGACCCGGTGCCCAGCTCATGGAGCTGCAGCGCCACCGCGTCCGATCGGTCGAACTCGCACATGCTGTCGTAGGCCGCCCACTCGGTCCACAGCAGGCGGGCCAGGATGTCGACCCGCTCGCTGCGGCGGGCCAGCTCCTTGGCCCGGCGCAGGTGCGGTGAGTGGGCCACGCTGGCGTAGCCGTGTACCGAGCGCTGGATGGACAGCAGCCGGCACGACGTCACCAGCTCGGCCTCGATGTCGGACGCCTTGGAGCCCGCGGTGCGCCGGAGCTGCGCGGCCCGGGCCAGCAGCCCCTCGGCCGACTCGAAGGCGTAGCGCCGCACCGCCACCTCGGCGGCGTGCTCGAGCGCCTCGGCCGCCCGCTGGCCCACGCCGAGCGGGGCGGCGGCCCACAGGTGCTCGGCCAGGATCTCGGCGGCGTCGTCGAGGCCCCCGGACCGCTCGTCCAGAGCGTCGGCCACCGCCAGGTGGATCCGTGCCCGGCGCAGGGCGGACACGTCGTCGGCCACCACCTCCCGCACCAGCGCGTGCGAGAACCGCAACGTGGTGGGCTGGTCCGGCAGCGGCGCCATGAGCCGGTGCACCACCGCGGGCTCGATGGCGTCGAGCACGCCGTCGAGGCCGTTGCCCGCCGCGGTGGTCAGCAGATCGACGTCCACGTCGCGGCCGATGACGGCCGCCACCTGCAGGACCGGCACGGTGGCCTCGGGCAGCCGCGCGATGCGGCGCCGGACGACGTCCCGCACGCCGGACGGCACGCCGCCGCCTGCCGCCACCGCCACCAGCGGGTCGGCCTCGTCCCGCTCGGCGTCGAAGAGCCGGGCGAGCTCGGTGGCGAAGAACGGGTTGCCCTCGGCCCGCTGCTGGATCGCCGCGGTGACCTCCGGCTCGACCGCCCGCCCGGTGGCCGACGCCACCAGCTCGGTCGTGGCCCCCGGCGACAGGCCCTTCAGCAGGATCCGGCGGGTGGCCGGTACCCGGGACAGCGCCGCCAGCGTCTCCACCACCGCGTCGTTGCGGCCCACCTCCAGCTGGCGGACCGTGCAGGCGAGCAGGACCGGCGAGTCGACCAGCTGGCTGGAGACATAGGCCAGCAGCTCGAGAGAGGCCAGGTCGGCCCACTGGATGTCGTCCAGCACGACCAGCACCGGGCGCTCGGCCGCCGAGCCCCGGACGAGGGCGGTGACGGCGTCGAACAGCTGGTAGCGGGTGTGATCGCTGCTGGGCGCGGCCGCCCCGTTGGCCCCGGACGGCGAGGCCAGCGCCCGTAGCTCGGGCCCGATGTCGAGGCCCGCGGGCGGCTGGGCCACCAGCGCCCGCAGGGGCGGGAGCCAGGGCCAGAAGGCGGGGGCCGCCCCGCCCTCGAAGGCGCGGCCCCACAGCACGGCCATCCCCCGGCCGGTGGCCACGGCGGCCAGCTCCTCCACCAGGCGGGTCTTGCCTATGCCGGGCTCGCCCTCCACCAGCACGACGCGGGGCGCGCCGCGCGCCTCGTCCAGCGCGGCCAGCACCTGGCGCAGCTCGGCGTCCCGTCCCACCAGCCGGGCCCCGGGCGCCAGCGACGCGCCCGCCAGGCTCGCGGTGACCGGAAGCGTCGCCGCGGCCGGCACCGGCAGCGGCACGACCGGGACCTCGCCGGTGGGATGCGGGGCCCCCAGGGGCGCGAGGTCCAGCGCCGGGTCCTGGTTGAGGATGGCGGTCTCCAGCTCGACCAGCGGGCGACCGGGATCGATGCCCAGCTGGTTACGCAGGGTGCGGCGGGCGTCGTCCAGGATGCGCAACGCCTCGGCCTGCCGGCGGGACCGGTAGAGCGCCAGCGCCAGGTGGTGGCGCAGCTGCTCGCGCAGCGGGTGGGCCGCCACCAGCTCGCCCAGCTCGCCCACCACCGCGGCGTGGCGGCCCAGGCGCAGGTCGGCGTCGATGCGGTCCTCGGTCGCCACCAACTTGCGCTCCTCCAACCGGGCGGCGAACCCCCAGGCGAAGTCGAGGTGGGCGAACTCCAGCAGCGCCGGTCCCCGCCACAGCGCCAGGGCGTCCTCCAGCACGCCGCGGGCGGCCTCGTAGTCACCGGCCAGCAACAGCCCGCGGCCCTGGTCGGCGAGCGACTCGAAGCGGTGGGCGTCGAGCGCCGCGGCCCCCACCACCAGCTTGTAGCCGGGCGGGTCCCAGGCCAGCACCTTGGCGGCCTCGCCCCGGGCACCCCCCGGCACGAGCACCCGGCGCAGCCGCGACACATAGCTCTGCAGCGTGCCGGCCGCCGAGTCGGGCGGGGCGTGGCCCCACAGCGCCTCGATGATCGACTCGGCGGGTACCACGCGGCCTCCGGCCACCAGGAGCATCGCCAACACCGTGCGCGGTTGGGTGCCGCCCACGTCCACCGGCGCCCCGTCCCTGGACACCTCGAGGTTGCCCAGCAGCCTGAACTCCACGCGCACTCCCTCCGCCTGCCCCGCCAGCTTGCGTAACGACCATTCTCCCACGTCAGCGCCCTCGACCATGGATCCGGGCGATCCTCGACTACGCGCCGTGCGCATGTGGAAGCATCGCGGGCATGGCGACCACCGCTCCCCCGGCCATGTCCGCCACCGAGGAAGAGCTAAGTCTCGTCCATGCCTGGTGGCGCGCGGCGAACTATTTGTCCGTCGGCCAGATCTACCTGCTCGACAACCCGCTC
>DASRJN010000552.1:0-2455 GCA_035649455.1 Acidimicrobiales bacterium | reverse complement strand
GGCCGGTGGCGAGCTGGAAGCGCAGCTTGAACAGCTGGTCCTTCGAGTCGCGCACCTGGTCGAGGAGCGCGCCGTCGTCGAGGTCGTGGAACTCGGTCCTGGCCATCAGAGCGCCTCCTCCTTGGCCACGAAGCGGGCCTTTATGGGCAGCTTCTGGATGGCGCGCTCGAGCGCGGCCCGGGCCACCGCGGGATCCGGGTACGACATCTCGAACATGATCCGGCCCGGCTTGACCACGGCCACCCACATCTCGGGGTTGCCCTTGCCCGAGCCCATGCGGGTCTCGGCCGGCTTCTGGGTGACCGGCTTGTCCGGGAACAGCCGGATCCACACCTTGCCACCACGCTTGATGTGGCGGGTCATCGCGATACGGGCGGCCTCGATCTGGCGGGCGGAGATCCAGCCCGGCTCGAGAGCCTGGATGCCGTACTCGCCGTAGCCCAGGTCGGTGGCCCCTTTGGCCTGGCCGTGCATGCGGCCCCGGTGGTGCTTGCGGTGCGCGACCTTGCGCGGCATCAACATGTCACTCGTCTCCCGGCCGGAAGTGCGGCGTCTCGTGGTGGTCGTGCACCCGGCGCTCGATCTCCTCCTCCTCGGCCAGCAGGCGCTCGAGCTCCGGATCGGCCTCCTTGATGAGGGGCTCGTTCTCCGGGGTCTCCTCGGCGCCTCCCTCGGCCGGGCGGCGGCGCCCGGCGGCGGAGGACACGACCCGCTTGCCGCCGGCCGCCTGGCCGCCGGCACCCGAGGTCTCGCCCACGGCCATGGCGGCCTCGCGGGAGATCTTCTCTTCGCTCTGGGACTTGTAGGGCAGCACGTCGCCCTTGTAGAGCCACACCTTCACGCCGATGCGACCGGCAGTGGTGCGGGCCTCGCGGAAGCCGTAGTCGATGTCGGCCCGCAGCGTGTGGCGGGGGACCCGGCCCTCGCGGTAGCTCTCGGTGCGCGCCATCTCGGAGCCGCCCAGGCGGCCGGAGCACTGCACCTGGATGCCCTGCGCCCCCGCCTTCTGGGCGTTCTGCACGGCGCGCTTCATGGCCCGGCGGAAGGCGACGCGGGCGGCCAGCTGGTCGGCCACGCCCTGGGCGATGAGGGCGGCGTCCAGCTCGGGCTGCTTGATCTCCTGGATGTTGAGCTGCACCTTGGGGTTGCCGGTGATCTTGGCCAGGCCCGCCCGCAGGCGGTCGGCCTCGGACCCGCGGCGCCCGATGACGATGCCCGGGCGCGCGGTGTGCACGTCGACCCGCAGGCGGTCACGGGTGCGCTCGATCTCGACCCGGCTGATGGCGGCGTGGGGCAGCTCGCTCATCAGGAAGTCGCGGATCTTCCAGTCCTGGATGACGTTGTCGCTGTACTCGTCGCGGTCGGCGAACCAGCGGGACTTCCAGTCGGTGGTGACGCCGAGCCGGAAGCCGTAGGGGTTGACTTTCTGGCCCATTACTTCTTCTCCTCGGCGTCGTCGTCGTCGTCGGCTGGCGCCTCGTCGGTGGTGTCGTCGTCGGTCTCGGCCTCGGGCTCCTCGTCGGTGTCCTCGTCCTCGACCTCGTCCTCGGGAGCCTCGGCCTCGGTGTCTGCCAGTTCGGCCTCGCCCACGACCTCGTCGGTGGGCTCCTCGGTGGTGGGCTCCTCGTCCTCGGGCTCGGCCGCAGTCACGGCCTCGCCGCGGCTGCGGGCGACGCGGGCCCGGCGGGACTCCTGGGCGCGGCGGCCGCGGCGGCCGGTGGCGGTGGTGCCGCTGGCGATCTGGCGGGCTTCGACCCGCGCCGCCATCTCCGGCGGCATGGAGCTCACGATGATGGTGATGTGGCACATCCGCTTGCGGATGCGGGTGGCGCGGCCCCGGGCCCGGGGGCGCCAGCGCTTGAGGGTGGGGCCCTCGTCGGCGTAACAGGTCGACACGTACAGGGTGTCGGGGTCCAGCTCGTCGTTGTGCTGGGCGTTGGCGGCCGCCGAGGCGAGGCACCGCGAGATGACGTCGCTGGCCGCCCGCTCGGTGAACTGGAGCACCTCCTGGGCCTCGCCCACCGGCAGGCCGCGGATGAGGTCGAGGACCTCGCGGGCCTTATAGGCCGACATGCGCACATGCCGGACCTGGGCGCGGGTGCCCGGGATCTCGTTGGTCTTGGTCCCCGGCATCATCGCCTCCCCCGCACGGCCTTCTCCTGGCCGGCGTGGTAGCGGAAGGTGCGGGTGGGGGCGAACTCGCCGAGCTTGTGGCCCACCATGGCCTCGGTCACGTACACGGGCACGTGCTTGCGCCCGTCGTGGACGGCCACGGTGTGGCCCACCATGTCGGGGATGATCGTCGAGCGGCGGGACCAGGTCTTGATGACCTTCTTCTCGCCCTTGGAGTTGAGGGCGTCGACCTTGCGGAGCAGGTGCTCGTCGACGAAGGGGCCCTTCTTGAGTGAACGCGGCACTTCGGTTACCTCCGCGAGCCGCGGGTACGGCGGCGACG
>DASRJN010000551.1:0-3849 GCA_035649455.1 Acidimicrobiales bacterium | reverse complement strand
GTCACGCCGACGGCCACGACCACGAGGACGACGGCCACCGCGCCGAGGCCCACGAGCAGCCGGGCGCGGAGCGACATCAGCGGTCCCGCAGGGTGTACCCGACCCCCCGGATGGTGTGGATGAGCCGGGGGCCGTCGTGGTCCAGCTTGCGGCGGAGGTAGCCGATATAGGTCTCGACCACGCCGCCGTCCCCGCCGAAGTCGTACTTCCACACGTGGTCGAGGATCTGGGGCTTGGACAGCACCCGGCCCTGGTTGGCGAGCAGGAAGCGCAGCAGGTTGAACTCGGTGGGCGACAGGGCGACGTCCTGCCCGGCCCGGGTGACCAGGTGGGCGTCGTCGTCGAGCACCAGGTCGGCGCAGGCCAGGACCGCCCCGGTGCGGGCCGCCCCGGTGCGGCGGAGCACAGCCTCGATGCGGGCCACGAGCTCCTGGAGGCTGAACGGCTTGACCAGGTAGTCGTCGCCGCCGGTGCTGAGCCCGCGCACCTTGTCCTCGGTGCCGTCCCGGGCGGTGAGGAAGACCACGGGGGTGTGGCGGTTCTCCTGGCGCCAGCGCCGGCACACCTCGAACCCGTCGAGGTCGGGCAACATGACGTCGAGGACGACGAGATCCGGCTCGACCGCCTTGGCGGCATCGATGGCGTCCCGGCCCGACGCCACGGCGTGGACCTCGTAGCCCGAGTGGCGCAGCGCAGCCTCCAGCATGAACCGCAGGTTGTCCTCGTCGTCGACGAGCAGGAGAGTTTCGCCACTCATGACACCCAGCGTGATGCTCCCGGCTGGGAGTGCGCTGAATGCCCGCTGAGAGCGGCCAGGGAGCCGGATCAGCAACCTCGGTGGCGGCTCTGCGGGAGTTCTGAGCTTGGGATTGTCGACTGGTGTCCATTCCACCGACGACCAACCACGAAGGAGGAACGATGGAATGGACCCCGAAACACCTGGCCGCGGCCGCGGCGGTGGCCGGGACCCTGATCCTCGGCGGGGCCACCTGGGCCTCCGCCCAGGACTCCCCGACCACCACGGTCCCCGACGACTCGGGCAGCAGCAGCACCACCACGCCACCCGACGACAACGGCGGCACCCCGGCCCCGGACCACGGCCAGGACGACCACGAGAGGAGGGACTGCCCGCACAACCAGGGCGACGACACCGGCACCGGCTCTGATTCCGGCTCCGGCTCCGATGCCGACTCCGGCTCGGCCGAAGCCTCGGTGTTCAGGACGTAGCCCCGAACCCCCAAACCTGCATCTGCGTCACTACAACCGCCATCGCTGCCCGGTCCCGGCCACCCCCCGCATGGGCGGCCGGGACCGGCATCAGGCCGGCGGCCACCGGGCATCGAACCAGGCGACGACCTCGTCCCGGCCCCCGTGCTCGGCCCAGCCCCGGGGGGTGGCGTCGAACTCCGCGTCTGTCACGGTGGGGTCGGCCCCGAGGGACACGAGCAGCTCGAGGATCGGGAAGTCGCTGCGGATGCCGGCCTCGTGCAGGGCGGTGAGGCGTTCCCGGTGGTCGACGTCCCAGCCCCGGGCGACCAGCAGCCGGATCGCCTCGGGGCGGCTCAGCTCGGCGGCGCGGGCCACGAGGTCGGGCCGCTCGGCCCGGGCGCGGTCGAGCAGCCCAGGGTCCGCCGCGACCTGGGCGTCGACCGCGGCCGCGTCCCCCGCCAGCAGCGCGCCGACGAGCCGGGTGAGCACGTCGACCCCCGAGGTGTCCGCCCCGGCGTCGGCCAGCAGCGCCGCGATCGCCGCGTTGCCGTGGAGGATCGCGCCCTCATACGGGGTCCGGCCCCGGTAGAGGGGGTGGGTGTCGCGGATGTTCGGGTCGACCCCCCGGGCGAGCAGCAGCCGGGTGCGCTCGACCAACCCGGCCTCGGCCGCGTGGTGGAGCAGCCGGGCGGCCACGTCCCGCGGGGCGTCGTGGGCGTGCCCCAGGCGCCGGTGCCACGGACCGCCGTCGCCCCGGCCGAGCCCGTGGTCCAGCAACAGCTCGAGGAACGCCGTGTCGTCGCCGTTCACGCCGCCCGGCCCCCGGTTGTAGGCGGTCTGGCTGTCGTTGGCCTCGGCCCCCGCCGCCAGCAGCAGGCGGGCCAGCGCCAGCTCGTCGCGGTGCGGCGGCGCGCCCTGCTCTCCGCTGCCGAACACCCCGGTCAGCGCGGTGAAGGGCGCGGGAAACCCGTCCCACAGGTAGCCCGCGTCGGGATCGGCGCCGTGGTCGAGCAGCAGCCGGGCGACCGCGACGTAGTCGTGGCCGTGGCCGGCCGGGTCGAGCCGCGAGTAGGCGAGGTACAGCAGCGGCTCCCACCCGAACGGGCCGCCCTGCCGGCCGGCCGCCGCCGGGTCGGCCGCGAGGATCGCGGTGGCGGCGGCTACGTCGCCGGTGGCGGCCGCCGTGTGGATCGACGCCGCCGCCAGATCCGGGTGGGCGGCCAGCAGATCCGCGGCCCGCCGCCACCGGGTGGGATCGTCGGCCCCGTAGTTGAGGCAGGCCAAGCGCAGCAGCTCGTCGGCCCGGGCGGCATCGTCGGCCAAGTCGCCGCCGACGGGCTGCGTGTGCGGCGAGCGGGTGAGGACGCGGACCAGCTCGACGTGGCGCCGCAGCCGGGGCCAGCTGGCGAAGCCGTAGTGGCGGGCGATCGTGAGCTGGGCGTCCGCCAGCCGGAAGCCGGTCGCCTCGGGCGACCCGGCGCGCAGCCCCGTGAGCCGGGGGTGGTGGTCGCGGACCAGCGCCACCGCGTCGTCGGACCCGGCGCGCACGCCGTCGCGCAGGACCCTGGCGTCGTCGCGGAGGTGGGTCAGGTCGGGGTTGTTGGGCAGGGATGCGGTGGGCACGGCGGCCTCCTCTCCTCGGAGCCCGGTGTCCGCACGCTCGGGCAGGAAAGGAGACTGTGCTCAACGCTCGCCTGCACCCGGGGGGCTGGGCCCCTTCCCGCGGACCGGTGGCGCTCCGGGACGACGCCGCCGTCACGTTACCCCACGTCTCTCTCCCGGGGCCGCCCCGGGGACCATCGCACCGCCGGTACTGTCTCGAACACACGTTCACGCGTAACAGGAGCTTCGATACGTACGCCAAGCCGGGCAGGCTCGGGCTCGTTGGTGATCTCACCAGGGCAGACCGGCTAGTCTCTGAGGCTCACCCGCGGGTGTAGTTCAATGGCAGAACATCAGCTTCCCAAGCTGACAATGCGGGTTCGATTCCCGTCACCCGCTCTCAGCGCCCCCGCCGCAGGTCAGGGGCGCTTTCTGGTTCTCTGACCCGGTGCCCGTTTCGGGGCCGTCTCGATGGCCGTGCCCCTATCGTGCCCCTCGGCCTTCGGGCGGGCGGCCTCGACCCGGGCGGACACGGCGGCAGCGATGGCCCGCTCCCGGTCCCGGCTGGCGTGCTGGTAGATCAGGGCCGCCCGGGTGCTGGAGTGACCCATCCTCGCCTCAGCTCCCGGAGGCTGGCACTGTCGGCCGCTAGCACGTTGCCGGTGTGCCGCAGGTCGTGGAAGTGCAGCCCCGGCCGCCAGCCGCCTCGACCGACTTCCGCACGAGGCGCCTCTAAGGAGTCACGTCTCCGCGCTGCTCGTCGGGTGGCGAATGCGGTTGCCGCCCAATGTCCTGCCACAGCCACCGTCGATCGGTACGGTCTCAAGCAATCAGCGTGTGGCGATTGCGGTACAGGTCCCGCAGCCGGCCTACTTCAGCTGAGTGGTGCAGGACCTCGGCGACGACGTGCGACACGAGGAACGCGCGAGCGACGTTGCCGCCCCACGCCGACACCTCCTCACCGAGTTGGTCGTCGGAGAATCCGACGACCATGTGTTCGAGGTTGCCGATCACGGTGCTCCACAGCTCAACAGCTTC
>DASRJN010000550.1:0-3515 GCA_035649455.1 Acidimicrobiales bacterium | reverse complement strand
CTCGCGCCGATCCGGCATCGGGGCGGATGAGGGTGGTGAGGACCTTGACCACAGTGGTCTTGCCGGCGCCGTTGGGGCCGAGCAAACCGAGGATGGTCCCGGGGGCCACGGCGAACGAGACGTCGTCGAGGGCGTGGACCGTTCCGAAGCGTTTGTGCAGGCCCTCCGCCTCGATCGCGGGCTGACGGGTCATGGCCGTGCGCTTCCGGATGCGAGCCGATCCGGCGGGTCGCGGCGGCCGGCGAGGAACTGGGTGAGGATCTCGGTGACGCGTTCGGGTTGGTCTTCCATGAGCAGGTGCCCGGCGTCGGTCAGGATCTCGACCCGTTGAACGCCGGGGATGTCGGCGGCCAGGCGCTCGGCCCACAGAGGTCCGAAATGGGGGTCGTCAGCGCCCCACAGCAACAGCGTGGGTCGCTCGAAGCGGCGCAGCCCCTCGACGGCATCGAGGGTGGCATGGTTGTTGGCCGGGTCGACCTGGCCGGCCAGGAACCGACGGGTCTTGGCCCGCTTGTGGGGATCGGACAGGTTGGCCCGCACATAGCCCCGGGCGAGCTCGCCGGTGAGCACCGACCGGCCGGCGACAGCGTGCCCGGTCCGCAGCGCCCAGCGCAGCAGGGCCGGGCGGGACCACGCCCAGAGCACGACCTTGCCCATGCCGGGCAGCTGGGTGGCGGTGATGAACGGCCTTTCGTCGGATGAGGGCCAGTTGTCGTAGGCCTCGACGTTGCACAGGACCAGCCCGTCGATCCGTTCGGGATGCCCGGCCGCCAGGAGCTGGGCGACCGCGCCGCCGTGGTCGTGACCCACGATCGACACCCGCTCAAGGTCGAGTGCGTCGAGCCAGCCGAGGACCGTGGCGGCTTGGGCGGATAGCGACCAGTCCGCACCTGGGGGTGTCTCGGTGTCGCCGAGGCCGAGGAGGTCGGGCGCCAGGACGCGGTGCCCCGCGGTGGCGAGTGCCGGGAGGATGTTGCGCCACACGAACGAGGAGAACGGGCAGCCGTGCAACAACACCACCGGCAGCCCGGTGCCTTCGTCGCGGTAGGCGACCCGAGCCTCGCCGACATGGGCGAACTGTTTGGCCAGAGAGAATGCGTCGAGGTCCATCACGGCTTGCGGGCCCGCACGAACACCGACCAGAACCCTGCTTGGACCGGGTGGCTATCGGTGATCTCGACATCGGTGAACCCCGCCGCGGCCAGCGCCGCGGCGTACTGGGCGCGAGTGACCGCCCCGGCGATGCACCCCGCCCACGCGTCCGGATCGGCCCGCAGCGCCTCGTCGGGCTCGACATCGGCAACCACATCGGCAACCGCCAGCCGGCCACCACTGCGCAGGACCCGGTGGGCTTCGGTGAACACCGCTGCCTTGTCGGCAGACAGGTTGATCACGCAGTTCGACACCACCACATCCACGCGCCCGTCCGGGATCGGCACATCCTCGATGCGGCCCTCGAGGAACTCCGCGTTGGTGATCCCTGATCGCGCCTGGTTGGCACGAGCCAGCTCCAGCATCTCAGGGGTCATGTCCACCCCATAGGCCCGCCCGGTGGGACCGACCCGGCGGGCCGACAACAGCACGTCGATGCCGCCACCCGAGCCCAGGTCCAACACCACCTCACCCTCGGCCAGCTGCGCCAGGGCCACAGGGTTGGCGCAGCCGATGCTGCCCGCCACCGCCTCGGCCGGCAGCTCCGCCAGCTCGGCCCGGTCGTAGAGGCCGCTACCGAACACCGTCGAGGCGGCCTCGACCACTGGGCCACAACACGCCTCCACCGCCGGGGAACAACACACCCCCTCCGTGGTCGTCGCGGATTCGCAGCAGTAACCGTTGGCGACGGCTTCGCCTTGGGCGGCCCGCCGGGCTGCGGTGCCGTAGTGGGCCTGCAGGTTCTGCACCAATGCGTCGTCGCTCATGCTGTCGCCTCTCGTTGTGTCACGGACCCGTTGCATGACTCGTCGGTCTGCTGCCAGGGCGCGCGGCACTCCGTGGGCACCGGCCCGTAGCGCGGGAGTTGGCCCATGACCACCTCCGCGGCCGAGGGGAACACCTCCAGGCAGTGGTCGTTCACCCGGTAGAGCCGGACGTTGCCCCGCTGCTCCACCAGCACGAAGCCGACCTCGGCCAGGATCTTGAGGTGATGGGACACCGTCGGCTGCCCCACGTCGACGGCCTCGACTATCTCCCCGACGCTCATCGGCCGCCGCGCCACCGCCAGCCGGTTCAGGATCAGTACCCGCGAACCATCCCCGAGGCACCGGAACCAGCTCGCCCACACCTCAGCTGAAGCTCTATCGACATCCATCAATATTGACGTTAGTCGATGCAGTTGCCAGGCGGCAACGATGTCGAGCGTCGACGCCGACGCTGTGTTCACCCCCGCGGCCACGCACATGCAGCACCCGCGTTGGTGGGCTTCGGGTCCGACTCGACCATCGAGGTCCTGTCGGCCTGGGTCGTCGCCTGGCAGATCCCGGCCGAACTGCGCGGCGGCTATGACGAAGAGCGCGAGCGCCGGGCGCTGCGCCTGATCGGCGTCACGTTCTTCGTGCTGGTCATGACGAGCGACTGCCCCTGTCCCGAGACCGGCGCGGGCGGGCCGACGTGTGCACCGAGCGCCGCTTGCCGGTGTGCCGTCAGAGCTGCGGATCCGACCGAGCAGGTGACCGGCTCCTGCGGCCTGGTGTCGAGGCGGCGACGCCGCGCGGGACGGCGGCTCCCCGCAGGCCGCTAGCTACGGCATCGAGATCGACCCGCCCCGGTGCCGTCCTCCCGGTCATCCGGGTCGCGCACGATGTCGTCGAGCGGCGCACCGTGATGCCGGCCTGCTCCGTCAGCCTTACGTCGTTGCGGTCAGGCCTTGGGCGTTGCGGGCGCGGGCCACGAAGGTGATGTCGCTGACGTCCGGCCTCCCGTTGGTGCACTTGGGCAGCCTGTAGCTGGCGGTGAAGTCGGAGACGTTGTCGGCCCCTTTGGTGAGCGGGCCGACCTGCACCGGCTCCAACTCCAACGTGGGTTTGCAGGTGCCGTAGCGCACATAGCTCAAGGACACCTCGATGCGGGCCACGCCGGTTTGCGGGTCCTCGGCGTGCACGACGACGCTGAACGTCCGCGTCCCGACGACGGGGTTGTCGTCGATCACATCCACGATCGCGATGGACGGGGGTGTGCCGTCGGTGCTGTCGCAGCCGTCGGGGGTGCCGTCGGCGTCTTGGTCGGCGCGGTCGTCGAAGCCGGGACAGATGTCGACGGTGTCGGCTACCCCGTCGCCGTCGTCGTCGGGGTCGCAGGCGTCGGGGATCCCGTCGCGGTCGCTGTCGGGACCGGGGCACGAGGTGGTGGGCGTGACCACGGTCGTCGAGGAGGACGTGGTGGTGGGCGACGTCGACCCGGTGGACCCGGTCGAGCCCGAGGACGTGGCGGTGGTCGACCCCGGCCCGCCCCCGGGGACGGTGACCTCGTCCGGCCGGGCCGGGCGGGTGTCGCCCGGCGACAGGCTCGAGCCGGGATCG
>DASRJN010000549.1:0-6181 GCA_035649455.1 Acidimicrobiales bacterium | reverse complement strand
AGCGCGGCCGCGGACTCGGTGTCCCGCCCGAACGGCTTCTCCACGACCACCCGGGATCCCGGCGGCGTCAGGCCCACCTCGGACAGGCCCTGGACCACGTCGTCGAACATCGACGGCGGGATGGCCAGGTAGTACAGCGGGCGCTCGACCCCCTCCAGCCGCTCCGCCAGGGTCTGGAACGTGGACGCCTCGCGGTAGTCGCCGCTGACATAGCTCAGCCGCTGCGCCAGCGCCTTCCAGGCCCGCTCGTCCAGCTCACCGTCGACGTGGGCCTCGATCGCCTCGCGGGCCCGCTGGCGCAAGGTGTCGTCGTCCCAGTCGGACGAGGCCACGCCCATCACCGGCAGGGAGCAGTTGCAGGCCCGCTCCATCTCGTAGACCGCCGGGAAGATCTTCTTGCGGGCGAGATCGCCGGTGGCGCCGAACAGCACCAGCGCGTCGCTGCGGGGACGATCGGTCATGAGTGCTCTCCCCCGGTCTCGGACACCACGGCGTGGCCGCCGAACTGGTTGCGCAGGGCGGCCACGGCCTTCATGGCCACCGACTCGTCCTCCTGGGACACGAAGCGGGCGAACAGCGCGGCGCTGATCACCGGCACGGCCACGCCCCGCTCGATCGCAGCCTCCACCGTCCAGCGTCCCTCGCCCGAGTCGGCGGCGACGCCGCGGATGCCCTCGAGATCCGGCGTCTGCTGCAGCGCCCGCACGAGCAGGTCCAGCAGCCACGAACGCACCACCGAGCCGGCTCGCCAGGCGTCGAGCGTGGCGTCGACGTCGATGCCGAGGTCCGACCGGCACAGCAGCTCGTAGCCCTCGGCGTAGGCCTGCATGAGGCCGTACTCGACGCCGTTGTGGACCATCTTGGTGAAGTGCCCGGTGCCTACCGGCCCGGCGTGCACGAAGCCGCCGTCGGGGGGCTTGAGGACGTCGAAGAGCGGCTGGCACCGACCCACGTGGGCGTCGTCGCCCCCCACCATCAGGCAGTAGCCCTCCTCCCGGCCCCAGATGCCGCCCGAGGTGCCGCAGTCGACGAAGCCGATGCCGTCCCCGGCCAGCGTGGCGCCTCGGCGGACCGAGTCGTGCCAGTTGGAGTTGCCGCCGTCGATCACGATGTCCCCGGCGGCCAGCAGCCCCCGCAGCTCGACCACGGCCTGCTCGGTGGGATCGCCCGACGGGATCATCAGCCACACCACCCGGGGCGGCTCGAGCCGGCCCACCAGCTCCGCCAGCGTGCCCACGTCGGAGGCGTCGCTGTGCGAGTCGTAGCCCACGACGTCGTGGCCACCGGCCGCCAGACGCTGGGCCATGTTGCCGCCCATGCGGCCCAGGCCGACCATTCCCAGCCTCATGACCCCGCCTCCAGCAGCTCGTCCAGCCGGACCCGCCCGGCCCGGCGCTTGCGTTCCACGAGGGTGAGCAGGTCGCCATCGGCCTGCGCGTGCTTGAGCATGGAGAACCCGTACCCCGCCTCGGGGATGGGCACGTCTTCGCGATCGTCTCCCACCACCTGCACGAACACCCCCGAGTCGGGCCCGCCCTTGTGGAGCTGGCCCGTCGAGTGCAGGAAGCGGGGACCGAGCCCCACCGTGGTCGCCACCCCCAGGCGGTCCCGCAGGGCCACGCGGGCCCGCTCGATGGCGTCGACCACCGGGCTGCCGGGATCGACGAACGCCTGGATGGCGAGGTAGTCGCCGGGCTGCACCGCACCGGTCAGCTCGGCCAGCGGCGTGGGCGTGATCTCCGGGGTGTCGCCGGCCAGCAGCCCGCGGGTGGCGGCCTTGGCCGACTCCACATCGGGCTGGTCGAAGGGCTGGATGCCGAGCAGCGCGCCGGCGAGGGCGGTGGCCATCTCCCACAGCAGCACCTGGCCGCCCAGGCCGGCGAACTCCTCGACCGCGGGCAGCACCACCACCGGGTGCCCGGCCGCGGCCAGGGCGTCGACGGCCGCGGTCTCGGTGCCGGTGCCCAGCACCACGAACAGCCGGTCGTCGCCGTACACCTCGGGGGCACCCAGCGGCTCGCCCACCACGGGGACGATGCCGGTGCCGTCCTTGCCGGTCGACTCGGCCACCAGCTGCTCGAGCCACAGGCCGAACGTAGCCACATCGTCCGGCAACACCAGCGTGAGCTTGTCCCGCCCCTCGCGCACGCCGGCGGCCAGCGTGGCGGCCAGCCGGGCCGCGGGGTTGCCGGCCGCCGCGGCCCGCAGCCGGTCCGACATTTCCGCGGCCGTCCCCAGGAGCGCGGCGGCGTCGGCCCCCGCCAGCAGCGTGGGGACGAGGCCGAACAGCGACAGGGCCGAGTAGCGGCCCCCGATGTCGGGCGGGTTCTCGAAGGTGGCGGCGAAGCCCCGCTCGGCGGCCAGCGCCGCCAGCGAGCTGCCGGGGTCGGTGATCACCGCGTAGCGGGCGGGATCGGGATGGCGGTCCCACGCCCAGGCCAGGTGGCTGCGCGTCTCGACGGTCGAGCCCGACTTGGACGCCGCCACCACCAGCGTGCGCTCGGGGGCCAACTCCGCGCCGGCGCGGGCGATGGCGGCCGGATCCGTGGTGTCGAGGACCACGAGCCCCGGCGAGCCGGGAGCGACGGGTGCGTGCCGCGCCACGACCTCGGGGAACAGGCTCGATCCGCCCATGCCCGCCACCAGCACGTGGTCGACCGGGGCCGCCAGGGCCCGGGCGCGGGTGGTCAGGTCCCCGAGGCGGGCTCCCATGTCGGCGACGACCGGCAGCCAGCCCAGGCGATCCGAGATCTCGGTGGGGTCGTCCCGCCAGAGGGTGTAGTCGCCGGCCCAGGTGCGGGCCACCGCGTCCCGGCCGGCCAGCTCGTCCAGCGCCGCCGCTGCCGGCTCGGCCAGCGATCCGAGGCGGTCGGGGGTGTCGTCGAGGATCACGTCCTCACTGCCTATCAGCGCTGGGCGCGGACCGCACCGCGGCGGCTGCGGCAATCGCGGCCTCGGCCACCTCGGCCAGCACCTCGTCGTCGTGCGCCAAGCCGGGGAACATCACCTCGTAGGCCCCGGGAGCCAGCGCCACGCCCCGGTCGAGGAGTGCGTGGAACAGCCGGGCGTAGCCGGCCTCGTCGGTGCGGCGGGCGTCGTCGTAGTCCGCGGGCAGGGGATCGCCCAGGTACAGCCCCACCAGGCTCGCCGCCACCGGGACGTGGGCCGTCATGCCCGCGCCCTCCAGCGCGGCCCGTAGGTGCCCGGCCAGGGCTTCCGCCTGGGCCGCCAGCCGGCCGTAGGCGGGGATGTCGAGCAGGTCGAGCACGGCGAGGCCCGCCGCGGTGGCCAGCGGGTTCCCCGACAGGGTGCCGGCCTGGTACACGGGGCCGAGCGGCGCCACCGTGCCCATGACATCGGCCCGACCGCCGTACGCGCCGATGGGCAGCCCGCCGCCGATGACCTTGCCCATGGTGGTGAGGTCGGGCGCCACGCCGTACAGCTCCTGCGCCCCGCCCCGGGCCACCCGGAACCCGGTGATCACCTCGTCGAAGATCAGCAGCGCGCCGACCCGATCGCACTCGGCCCGCAGCCCGGCCAGGAACCCGGGATCGGGCGGGATCAGGCCCATGTTGGCGGCGATCGGCTCGACGATCACGCACGCGGTGCTGTCGTCGAGCGCCGGCACCTGGTTGTACGGCGCGATCACGGTGTCCGCCACCGCGTTGGGGGTGACGCCGGCCGAGCCCGGCAGGCCGAGCATGGCCACGCCGCTGCCCGACTCGGCCAGCAGCAGGTCGCCGTGGCCGTGGTAGTTGCCGGCGAACTTGACCACCTTGGGGCGGTCGGTGAAGCCCCGTGCCACCCGGATGGCCGACATGGTGGCCTCGGTGCCGCTCGACACCAGCCGCACCATCTGGCACGACGGCACCCGGGCGCAGATCTCCTCGGCCAGGGCCACCTCGCGGGCGGTGGGCGCCCCGTAGCTGGTGCCGTCGACCGCGGCCCGCTGCACGGCTTCGACGATGGCGGGGTGGGCGTGGCCCGCGATGATCGCCCCGTAGGACTGCACCAGGTCGACGTAGCGCCGCCCCTCGATGTCCCACACGTAGGCACCCTCGGCCCGCTCGACGAAGTAAGGGGTGCCGCCCACGGCCCGGAACGCCCGCACCGGGCTGTTGACGCCCCCGGGGATGACCCGCTCGGCGCGGGCGAACAGATCCTTGTTGCTAGGCACCGGTCGAGCCTACGGGCTGTAGCGCCACGGATGCGGAGCCGAGCGGCGGTCCGAGGATCTACTGTGGGCGGCCGTGGGGACGCTCGGGGGATGCCTCGGGAAGCGCGGCGCGTCCGCGATGGTCGTGTGCGGGTTCGCGGCCCTCGCCGCCTGCTCCGGCTCGGGAGCCGCCCCGACCACCGAAGGCGGCACCGTCAGCGTGCTCACCTACAACGTGTCGGGCCTCCCGCAGGAGGTCAACCAGACCAACCCCCGGGTCAACATCCCGCTCATCAGCCCGCTGCTCAACGCCTACGACGTGGTGCTCACCCAGGAGGACTACGACTGGTGGCGGGGGCTGGCCGACCTCACCGACTTCGTCCACTTCCACGAGCAGCTGCGCGCCCAGGCGACGCATCCGTACCGCTCTCCCGCCCATCCCGGGCTCGAAGGCGTCGGCCTCGATCTCACGGCCCGCCCAGACGTGCAGGTGGGCGACGGGTTGGGCGTGCTGTCCCGCTACCCGCTGCGCGGCAACGAGCGGATCCCGTGGAGCGGCTGCTACGGCGGCTGGAACGGCGGCGACCAGGGTGCGTTCGACTGCCTGGCCGTCAAGGGGTTCCTGCGGAGCACGCTCATCCTGGCCGACGGCGTCGAGGTCGACCTGTACCTGCTCCACGCCGAGTCCGGGGGCAGCGACACCGACCAGCAACTGCAGGCCGAAGACTTCCAGGAGCTGGGCGACTACATCGAGCGGAACAGCGGCGGCCGGGCGGTGCTGGTGGCGGGCGACACCAACCTCCACACCGATCCCACCCACCCCGAGGCCGCGGGCCTGGGCGACACCGCCATCTGGACCGACTTCCTCAACCGGCTGGGCCTGTCCGACGCCTGCGCGGTGACCAGCTGCGAGCCGGACGACTCGGAGGACAAGATCGCCTACCGCAGCGGCGACGACGTCGAACTGTCGGCCACCACCTACGAGGTGCCGAGCTCACGCTTCCGCGACGCCGAGGGCAAGGGCCTCAGCGACCACGAGCCCGTGGTCGTCCGCCTGCACTGGCAGGCGCGGTAGCGCTCTACCGCTCGATGCGGTCGAGGACGTCGCGGGCGGCGTAGGTGAGGATCATGCCGGCGCCGGCCCGGCGGATGGCCGTGAGGTGCTCGAGCATGACCGCGGGCCCGTCGATCCAGCCCCGCTCGGCCGCCGCCTTGACCATGGCGTACTCGCCGGACACGTGGTACGCCGCCAGGGGCACGTCCACCTCGGCCCTCACAGTGGCGAGCACGTCGAGGTAGGCCAGCGCCGGCTTGACCATCACCATGTCGGCGCCCTCGGCCAGGTCGGCCCGGATCTCCTCCAGCGCCTCCCGGCCGTTGCGCGGGTCCTGCTGGTAGGCCTTGCGGTCGCCACCGCCCGCGATGGTGACGTCGACCGCCTCGCGGAACGGGCCGTACAGCGCCGAGGCGTACTTGGCTCCGTAGGCCAGGATGGCGATCTGGTCGAAGCCCTCGTCGTCCAGGCCGTCGCGGATGGCGGCCACCTGGCCGTCCATCATCCCGCTCGGCGCTACGACGTCGGCCCCGGCTTCGGCCTGCGCCACCGCCACCCGGGCGTAGAGGTCGATGGTGGCGTCGTTGTCGACCCCGCCTCGCTCGTCGAGCACGCCACAGTGGCCGTGGTCGGTGTACTCGTCCAGGCAGAGGTCGGCCATGAGCACCAGGTCGTCGCCCATGTCCGCCCGCAGATCGCGCAGCGCGACCTGGACGATGCCCTCGGGATCCCAGGCCTGGCTGCCCTCGGAGTCCTTCACCGCGGGCAGGCCGAACAGGATCACGGCCGGCACGCCTTCCTGCGCCAGCTCGTGCACCTCCTTGCGCAGCGAGTCGCGGGTGTGCTGCAGCACGCCGGGCAGCGAGCTGATGGCCTGGGGCGCGTCGATGTTCTCGCGCACGAACAGCGGGACGATCAGGTCGTCGACCGACAGCCGGGTCTCGGCGACCAGCCGGCGCAGGGCCGGCGTG
>DASRJN010000548.1:0-3396 GCA_035649455.1 Acidimicrobiales bacterium | reverse complement strand
GCGTGCTGCAACGTCGACCGAGGTCCAACGCAGGACGTCGCACAGGATCAGCACGATGCGCTGGCGGGTCGGGAGGTGCTGGTGGGCGGCGACGAGGGCGCGGCCGATGGCCTCCCGGCGGATCGCCAGGTCGGCGGGGTCGACCGAGGGACCGCGCCGGACCGTGGCGCCGACGGGCTCGGGTGGCGGGTCGGACCGCAGGTCGATCGGCACGGCGCGGCGCTGCTGCGAGGCCAGCATGTCGAGGCAGACGTTGGTGGCGATGCGGTACATCCAGGTCTGTGAGCTGGCCCGGCGCTCGAAGCCGTCGAGGCCCAGCCACGCCTTGACCAGCGTCTCCTGGGCCGCGTCCTCGGCGTCGAACGCCGAGCCCAGCATCCGCCGGCAATGACCGGTGAGCCAGGCCCGGTGCTGGGCCAGCTCGGGGACGAGGGCGACGTGATCCCCCACTCGGGACCGTCGAGGGACAGCGCGCCGCATCTCACACGCCGTCGGTGGCATCGACGAACAGGCCGCCGAGCCCGAGGACGAGCCGGCGACGACGCAACATGAGCCGAGCGAGTTTGCTGAGCATGGCGCCAGCGTCCGGGATCGGGTGCCGGGCGGGTATCGGGGAGATCCCTGACCCGGACCTGATCCGGAAGGAGCAGAGGCCGGGAGGACCCTGAGACCGCTTCGGACCAGGCCGTCAGCCCGGCTCGACGCGGGCGAGCACCCCGGCGAGCGCCGCCCGCGAGGACACCCCCAGCTTCTCGAAGGCGTGGCGGACGTGCGTCTCGACGGTCTTCTCACCGATGAACAGCTCGGCCGCGATCTCCCGGTTGGTCCGGCCCGCCGTCACCAGCCGGGCGACCTCGAGCTCCCTGGCCGTCAGGCCCGCATCACCGGCCGCGGCGCCCCGTCCCCGCCTCGTGACCCGCCGGCCCAGCCGCCTCAACTCGCGCGCCGCCTCGTCTGCGTAGCGCACCGCGCCGGACCCGGCGAGCTCGGCTTCGGCCCGCTGCAACCGGTCGATCGCGTCGTTCCGGCGGTCCGCGAGCGCGAGCGCCTGGCCCTCCAGGGTCCGCGACTGGGAGGCCGCGACCGGAGCGCCGGCCCGGTCCTCGATGGCGGCCGCCTCGTGAGCCGCGGCCGCCGCCTCCTCGGCGTCTCCCCGCGCGAGCAGGACACGGGCTCGGGCGCGACGGGTCAGTGATGCCGCCAGCGGGCTCGGCGACGCGTCGACGGCCTCGGCTCGCCGCGCCCACTCCTCCGCCTCGTCGACCCGGCCGAGGGCCAGCTCGGCGCGTGTCAGGGCCTCGTAGCCGAGGCAGCGCTGCCACGCGCTCATCCGCGGGAGATCGGCGCCGCCACCCCAACGCAACAGGTCGCGGCGGCAGCGCTCGGGGTCGCCGGCTTCCACGCGCGCCAGGCCGAGCGCGGACCCGACCGGGGCGGAGATCCAGGGATTCCCCAATGCCGCCGCGGCCGCCACGCCCTCTTCGCCGTCGCGGATCGCCGAGTCGAGGTCGCCGCGAGCCGTGGCCACCCGGCAGTCGATGTCCAGAGCCCAGGCCAGGAACTGGGCGTTCTCCGAGAGGCGAGCCATCTCCACTGCGGTGGCCACCACCTCGGTCGCCTCGTCGAGGTGGCCGCGGATGCCGAGCACCAGGGCCCGACCGGTCGTCATCAGGATGTGCTGGCCCTGCCCCGAGGCCCGCGCGAGGGTGACGCCGCGCTCCAGATGCCCGTCGGCGGCGTCGAAGCGCCCGACGAAGACCTCCGCCCATCCGAGGAAGAGGGCCGACTCGATGCGATCGGCCAGCGCCTCGTCGGTCAGGGCGTCGACGAGCTCGGCGGCCCGGTCGACCGCGGTGACGACCCGAGTCCGCTCCTGGTCCGACTCCGCAGCGGCGAACGCGATCAGGGCCGAGGACTTGGCTTCGAGGGCCCGGTCACCTACTGCGGCGGCGATGCCGAGCGCCTCCTCCGCGTGGGTGTGCAGGCCCGCCAGATCGCCCGCGAAGCGAGCGGCCAGCCCGAGCTCCAGCTTCAGCTCGGCCGCCTCCACCGAGCCGGGATCGGGAAGCTCCGACAACGCCTGGTGCAGCCGCCGTCGAGCGTCGTCATGCCGGCCGAGGACCTGTTCGAGCCGCGCGCAGTTGACCATCAGCCCGACCCGCAGCGCCTGGCCGTCGGGGGGACCGAGCGCGAGCGCATCGATGAGCGCGGCACGGCTCTCGTCGAGCCGGCCCACCGACTCCGATGTGCGCGCCAAGCCCATCAGCACCTCGACCCGGCGGGGCCGTGTCTCCGCGGTCTCGGGGAGGATGCGGAGCGCGGCCTCGTACCAGCGCGCCGCGGTCGCCGGCGCGCGCCCCGCGGCGGCGTCGGCAGCCTCGATCAGCAGCTCACCGGCCTCGACATCACCGGGACCCGCCGAGCGCTCGACATGGTGGGCGCGGGCCCCCACGCTTGCGCCTTGAGTGGCGAGGGCGGCCGCGGCGCGGGCGTGGGCGCCGATCCGCCAGCCGGGGCCGGCGGCCTCGTACACGGCGTGTCGCACCAGGGGATGGCGGAACTCGAAGCGGCGGGGGATCGGGCTCGCCCGAACCAGGTCGGCGTCCAGCAGCTCGTCGAGGGCGGCGAGCTCTTCCTCCTCCGGCGCGCCGCCGACCGCGGCCGCCAACCCCACTTCGAAGGGATCGCCGGCGACGGCCGCCCCCTGGATCAAGGCCTGGGCCCGCGGTGAGAGCACCGCCACCTCCTCGGCCAGGGCGCCCTGCACGGCCGCGGGGATCAGCGCCGCGCCCGTGGCTGCGGCCGTCTCGACGGCGTCGCCGCCACCCCGGCGCGCCGCCCGGGCGAGCTCGCCGAGGTAGAAGGGATTGCCGCCGCTGAGCCGGTAGAGCTCGTCGCTCACCGGCTGGGCGAGGCCGGGGTCCAGCAGCCCGCGAGCCTCCTCCGGGGTCAGGGGCCCGAGGTCCAGGCGGATGATCCCGGGCTCTCGCGTCGATGCTCCGACGACGGGCGCGAAGCGTTTCGGCAGCTGTGCGGGACGGAACGCCAGCACCATGAGCACCCGTCCCCTCGGCGGGCGGCGCAAGAGGTACGAGATCAGCTCGACGGACGCGGCGTCGGCCCAGTGCAGGTCGTCGAGCGCCAACACCACCGGCCGCCGCCGGCTGAGGGCATCGAGGAGGGCCCGCACCACCTGGAAGGCGCGGTAGCGCTCGGCCGGCGACCCCGTGGCCGGGCTTCCGACCTGCTGCGCCAGCGCCGGGAAGACCGAGGCCAGCTCGTCCAGCTCGACGTCCAGGTCGTCCAGCTCCCGCCGATCGAGCGTCGCCAGGTAGTCGTCGAGCGCATCGACGAGCACACCGAAGGGCTCGGCCTGCTCGAACTCCGCGGCTCGCC
>DASRJN010000547.1:0-14020 GCA_035649455.1 Acidimicrobiales bacterium | reverse complement strand
GCCAGCTCGGCGGTGGTGGTCCGGTCGGGGTGGGCCAGGGCGACCTCGGCGTGCTGGCGGATGGCGGCGACGGGGGAGCGCAGCTCGTGGGAGGCGTCGGAGACCAGGCGCCGCTGGCGGGCCTGGGCCTGCTCGAGCCGGCCCAGCATGCGGTTCATGGTGCGGGCCAGGCGGCCGATCTCGTCGTCGGCCGCCGGGACGCGGACGCGCCGGTGCAGGGCGGCGGCCGAGATCGCGTCGACCTCAGCCCGGATCGCCTCCACCGGCGCCAGCGCCAGTCCCACCACCTTCCAGGTTGTCAAGGCCACGACCAGCAACAGCAACGGGAGCCCCACCGCGAGGAGCCCAGCGACGACCCGCGTCGCGTCGCCGACCACGTCGAGGGCACGAGCGGTTACTACGATGCGCCGGCCCTGCGGGGTGGTGGCGCCGACCGCAACGGCGACGAAGTCGTCGTTGTCGATCGGCACGTCGACGGTGGCTGACGCTCCCGGGGGCAGGCGCGCCACCGGCGGAAGCCCGCGCACGTTGGAACTGGAGGCGACCACCTCGCCACGGTCGCCGAGGACCTGGATCAGCAGGTCCTCGGCGTCACCGCCAACCGCCAGCTCAGTCGGCAGAGCTCCCGACCGGAGGTCGGTGGCCACCTCGGTGGCCCGCAGCCGGGCCGCGGCCCGCACTTCCCGGGTGAGGGTGTCTCGCAGCACCGCCACCAGTGCCAGGCCGCCAACGGCCATGGCCAGCCCGACCACCACCACCGCGGCCAGGGTGGTCCGGACCCGGACCGTGCCCAGCCGGGCCAGGCTCCTGCGTCGCTCAGCCGCCATCGGCCACCAGCAGCCCGTCGGTGCCGTCCAGGGCCGTGCCGACCGCGAACCCCTCAGCGGCCAGCCGCCGCTCGTCCTGCACCACCAGCACCCGCACCGGACTGTCTTCCCCCTCAGGCGACGATGATGGACCAGCGAACCTGAAACCTCCCTGAATGGCCGTCCGGGCGCCGAACACCATGAATCCTGCTGGGCTCTGGTCGTCTATCGGGCTGGACGCTCGTGCAGGACCGCGAACACGTCGCTGACGGGTTCGACCGCGCCGTCGCCCCAGACGGTGACCCGATAGCTCCCCTGGGCGAACGGGCCGAGCTGGGCGGACCACCATCCGCCGACGTCCGGCCGGAGCGGCGCCTGGGCGCGCAGTTGGCCGGTGACGGTGTCGGCCACCGCCGCATGCAGCGTGCCCCCTTCGTCCTCCGGTTTGGCGCGGACCGACACCGGCTCCCCGGTCGCAAAGGCGTCGTCCACATCCAGGCCAAGTCGGAGCCTGGGGCCGAAGTAGGCGCTGAGGTCCAGGTCGACGTCGGCGAGCAAGCCCACCAGCTGCACCAACGTCGACTCGCTGTTCTGCAGGGAGGCGTGCCGGTTGGCGACGTAGGTCTCGCGCCGCTGGCCGCTGAGCTCGAGCGGCGTCGCCGAGACGCGGGGCACCGTGCCGTCACCGTCCTGGTCCTCTCCGGCAAGAGTTGCCAGGACCTCCAGGCGACCGCCGCGGAGCCGCGCGGACTGCAGCGTCGGCTGGAAGGTGCCGACGATCGGGTGGATCGAGTAACGACCGTCAAGGTATGCCTGGTCCCGCTCGTGTGCCCGCACTGCCTGGGCGATCTCGCGATGGAACTCGAGGGCGGCGGCCGCGCGCCCGCGGTCGAGCCCTGGAACGCCAGTGGCCTCGGTGATTCGGAGGAGTGGTCCATCGCCGGGGTCGAGGCAGGGGTAGATCGGGAGCAGCTGATAGACGGAGTCGAACGAGCGCAGCAGGTTCGTCATCTCCACGACGGTGACGGGACCGAGCTGCTTGCGCATGCCGTTGGCGATGAAGTCGAGTGCGTTGACCGACCCTCGGTATGGCGTGCCGAACGTCACCAGCATCCGCGCTGACCGCCAGCCATCGAGCGGCTCAAGGAAGTAGCGCGCGACCAGGCCACCCATCGAGTGGGCGACCAGGATCAGCTTGGCGTGCTGGTTGCCGGATCGCTCCCGCCAGTCGCGCAGCCATCGGCGGCTCGCACCGGCCAGGCGGTGCGCCGCGACGCGGTTGTCTCGCCGCCAGTCGTACGGGAACTCGAAGAAGTTCTCCCCAAGTCGCACGTCGAACGTGCGCCTGATCGCCTCGGCGATCCTGGTATAGCCGTCGATCCTCCACAGCCCGGGGACGATGTGGACGTCGGGCATCAGCCTGGAGGCGGTGACGCCGCCGTCGTCGTCCAGTGGCGCGTCCGCCGGGACTGCGAGCGCTTGGAGGTTGCGACCCAGGCTCGCCAGGGCACCGAGGGCCGCCGGCATCGAGACCGCCCACACGTCTCTGCCGTCCTTGCGCAGGACGCTACCGGTGATGCCGGGCAGCAGCACGACGACGTCCCGCATCGATCTCTGTGGCATTGGTGTTCACAATGAGCAATCGGCGCGTTAAACTCAAGACCGCCGCATCAGGGGGATCGGACAGCGGTGATCCGTGTCAACGGCGTGAACGGTGCCGCCGGCAGCTACCTGCTGCCCCCGCTCAGCCCGGCCGTCGGCGCGGCTCTCGCCCGCGGCGAGCAGCTGAACCCGGAGGATCGGCGCCAGCTTCGACGCCGCTATGAGGCGATCACAGGAAGCTTCCTCAACGTCGTCGACGCCGATCCAACGGATGTGGGCCAGGCCGGGTGGGGCGTCGTTTTCGCCCAGGGCACCGACCCGGCCGTCAGGGAAGCGTTGCTGCCGCTGCTGGAGCATCGCCGTCGGCAGGCGGCCGCGGTGCAGGAGCGCCGCTACCGGGAGTACTGGGGCACGGACGGCTACCTGGACGGCGAGTCGGTCGTGGACTTCCTGGTCCGCCACCAGGTCACGCCAGGGCAGCCCGCCAACCCGCAGCGAATGCCCTACTACCTACTGCTGGTCGGCGACCCGGAGACGATCCCGTTCCGCTTCCAATACATGCTCGACCTCGTCTATGCGGTCGGCCGCCTGGACCTCGACACTCCAGAGGAGTACGACCGGTACGCTCAGAGCCTAGTCGCTGCCGAGCGTGAGAGTGGCCGGCGACAAACGACCTTCTTCGGAGTTCGCAATCCCGATGACCAGGCGACGGGCCTGAGCGCCGACCACCTGGTTGCCCCTCTGGCAGCCGACGTCGCCGAGTGGCTGCCGTCCGGATCGCTCCAGACCGTCATCGCAGAGCAGGCCACCAAGGCGGCGCTCAGCCGGCTCCTCGGCGGACCGGATACCCCGGCCCTGCTGTTCGCGGCGGCGCACGGCCTGGGGTTCCCCAACGGTCACCCGCGCCAGCTCCCGCACCAGGGGGCCTTGCTCTGCCAGGACTGGCCCGGGCCGGTGGAGTGGCGGGGGCGCATCCCGGAGGCGTTCTACCTGGCCGCCGACGATCTCACCGGCGAGGCGCGGCCCTGGGGGCTCATCGTGTTCCTGTTCGCCTGCTTCGGCGCGGGTACCCCCCGGACCGACGACTTCGCCCGGCAGGCGCTCGGCGCCCCGGCCGCGATCGCGCCCCACGCGTTCGTCGGCCGACTGCCGAAGCGGCTTCTCGGGCACCAGCGCGGTGGTGCGCTTGCCGTGATCGGCCACGTCGAACGCGCCTGGGGGTTCTCGTTTCTGTGGCCCGGCGTGGGCGAGCAGGTCGACGCCTATCGCGAGATGCTGCGGCGGCTGCTCGACGGCGCGCCGGTCGGCTGGGCCGTGGAGGTGATGAACGATCGCTTCGCGTGGCTCAGCGCCCACTTGGACATGGAGCGGGAGGCGGTCGACTACGGCAAGGTGCCCGACGAGCTGACGCTCTCCAACCTGTGGACCGCCCGCAACGACGCGCGCAATTCCATCGTTCTCGGCGACCCAGCGGCCCGTCTCGGTCCACCAATCCCCTAGATCGGGCGGAACGAGCGAAGTAGACTATTGCATGACCAATCTCAGATCACGCAGCCGTCGGGAATCGGGTAAGTCTGGCGCCGTCTCATCGTCACTGAGGACTCGGTTAGCCCAAGCACCTGCACTGCCGGCGGGTTCACGGGGGGAAAACGCGTGGCCGACTACGTCGATCTCGAGATCGGCCTGCACCACCGGGGCGGCGATACGTGGACAATCGAGCTGCAGTGCGCCCGACCAGACGAGGACGTCGACGTCCGCCTGGTCCGTGACGGTCCCCGCTTCGACCTCGACGAGCTTCGGCGGTCGGCCACCGACGACCTCGCCTACGGGCGGCTGCTGACCGAGAGCCTGTTCGCCGTCCCCGAGGTCAAGGAGCTCTTCGCCATGGCCCGGGCCGCGGCCGCGTCGGGAGGGCTGCCCCTGCGGCTACGGCTGTTCATCGGGCCGAGCGCCTCCGAGCTCCAGGACGTGCGCTGGGAGACGCTGCGCGACCCCGGCACCGGTGCCTCGCTGCTCACCGACGAGAAGGTGCTGTTCTCGCGATATCTGAGCAGCCTGGACTGGCGGCCGGTGGGCGTGCGGCCCAAGGCCACCCTGCGGGCGCTGGTCGTGATCGCCAACCCGAGCGACCTGGCGGCCTACCGGCCGGGCGGTCGCCAGCTGGCCCCGATCCCGGTCGAAGCCGAGCTGACCCGGATCCGGGCCGCCCTGGGCCCGATCCGGGCGACCGAGCTGGCGACCTCCGGCAGCGCGACCCTTGACGGGCTGGTCGACCGCCTGCACGACGGCTACCACGTCCTGGTGTTGGTCTGCCACGGCTACATGGCCCAGGGAGAACCGCTGCTGCTGCTCGAGACGGCGACCGGCACCGCCGCCACGGTGCCAGGCAGCGTCCTGGTTGAACGCCTACGCGACCTCCGCGAGACCCCCCGGCTGGTGGTGCTGGCGTCCTGCGAGAGCGCCGGCAGCAGCGACGGGCTGCCGGGCGACCACGAGGGTGCGCTGGCCGCGCTCGGCCCGCGCCTGGCCGAGGCCGGGGTCCCGGCGGTCCTCGCGATGCAGGGCAGGATCTCGATGGCCACGCTGGACGCCTTCCTGCCGGTGTTCTTCCGGGAGCTGCGCCGCGACGGCCAGATCGACCGCGCCGCGGCGGTCGCGCGAGGCGCCGTGCGCCAACATGCGGACTGGTGGACGCCGGTCCTGTTCATGCGCCTGAAGAGCGGCCGCATCTGGTACACCCCGGGGTTCGCCGGTGCCTTTCAGCAGTGGCCGGCGCTGTTCGCCGACATCCGCCACGGCCGCTGCACACCGATCCTCGGTCCCGGCTTGACCGACGCCCTACTCGGAAGCCGCCAGGAGATCGCCTGGCGGTGGGCGCGCGAGTACCACTTCCCACTGTCCCCCCACGACCGCCACGACCTGGCCCACGTCGCGCAATACCTCGCCATTAGCCTCAACTACCGGTTCCCCAGGGAATCCCTCCTCGAATACCTACGGGCCGAGCTCCTCGAGCGCTACGACCTGCCCGAAGAGCTCGCCGACGCCTCCTTGGACGTGCTCATCAAGGCAGCGGGCGAGCGGCGCCGGGCGACCGACCCGACCGAGCCGCACGCTGCCCTTGCCGCGCTCCCATTCCCGCTCTATGTCACCGCCGACCCGGCCGACCTGCTGCCGCCGGCGCTGGAGCTGCAGGGCAAACAGCCGCAGGTCGAGCTGTGCCGTTGGAGCCAGGACGTCGACTGGCCACGGTCGATCTACGACTTGGTGCCCGACTACCGGCCCGACGTCCAGCGCCCGCTCGTCTACCACCTGTTCGGCAACCTGAGGTTCCCGGACACGGTCGCCCTGACCCTGGACGACTACGAGGACTTCCTGATCGAGGTGACCTCCAACCGTGATCTGATCCCGGCCGTCGTGCGTCGCGCCCTCAGCGACACCGCGCTGCTGTTCCTCGGCTTCCGCCTGGACCAGCGCGACTTCCGCGTGCTGTTCCGCAGCATGATGCGCCAGGAGGGCCGCAGCCGCCGGCGCCGCTACTCCCACGTGGCAGTCCAGATCGACCCGGAGGAGAACACCACGCTCGAACCCGACCGGGCCCGTCGCTACATGCAGCAGTACTTCGACGGCGCCGACATCTCGATCTACTGGGGCAGCGTCGAGAGCTTCGTCCGGGAGCTGCAACGCGGCCTGGAGTCGCAGCTGCCATGACGGCCGAGCGTGCCTCGGGCAAGGCCCCCAATCCGTTCGTCGGACCACGTGCCTTCCAGCGCGGCGAGCCGATCTACGGACGGGAGCGCGAGATCCCCCAGCTCAGGGACCTGCTGATCGCCGAGCGGATCGTGCTGCTGTACTCGCCGTCGGGGGCGGGCAAGACCTCGCTCATCCAGGCCGGACTGGTGCCGGAGCTGGAGAGCAACGCCTTCGACGTCCTGCCGGTCGCCCGCGTCGGCCTCGACCCGGGCCGCGACCGCCGGGTCGGCAACCGCTACCTCGCCAGCCTGCTGCTGTCGCTGGAGGGCGACGGCGCGGGCGGCGAGGAGCGGGCGGCGGACCTCGGGCGCCTGTCGCTCGCCGACTACCTCGACCGCCGGGGGCTGGCCGCCGGCAAGGACAACCAGCTGCTCGTGGTGGACGCGCTGGAGGAACTGCTGACCCTCGACCCGACCGACGGGCCGACCAAGGAGCGGTTCATGGCCGAGCTCGGCCATGCCCTGGAGGACCGGGAGCGGTGGGCCCTGTTCGCCGTCCGGGAGGACTACCTGGGCGGGCTCGACCCCTACCTGCGGTACGTGCCGACCAGGTTCGCGACCACCTTCCGCCTCAACCTGCTGGAGGCGCCGGCCGCACGGGCGGCGGTGCAGTCGCCGGCCCTCGAGGCCGGTGTGGCCTTCTCGGATGCCGCCGCCGAGCGGCTGGTGGACAACCTGCGCAGTGTCCAGGTGCAGCGGCTGCAGGGTCGCGTCGAGGAGGCCGGGCCCTACGTCGAGCCGGTCCAGCTCCAGGTGGTGTGCCGGCGGCTGTGGGAACGCCTCCCGGCGGGCGCGACCGAGATCGGCACGGCCGAGGTGGCGGCGGTGGGCGACGTCGACCGCGCGCTCGCCGACTACTACGCCGAGCAGGTGGCTGCGGTCGCCGACGCGACCCGGATGACGGAGCGGACCATCCGTGAGTGGTTCGACCGCGAGCTGATCACCGATCAGGGGTTCCGCGGGCAGGCCCTGCAAGGGCCGGGCGGGCCGGGCGGCCAGGCGCTGGGACTGCTCGAGGACGCCCACCTGGTCCGCGCCGAGCAGCGGCGGGGGACCACCTGGTACGAGCTCACCCACGACCGCCTCATCCAGCCGATCCGCAACGACAACGCCGCCTGGCGGGAGCACAACCTGACCGCCCTGCAGCGGCAGGCGGTGCTCTGGGACGACGAGCACCGCAGCGAAGGCATGTTGCTGCGGGGGGACGCCCTGGCCGACGCGGAGCAGCGGCTGCGGGACGAGCCGGTCGAGCTGTCCGAGACTGAGATCCAGTTCCTGGAGGCCTGCCGCGCCCTGGCCGCCGAGGAGCGGGAGGACGCCCGGCGGCAGCGACGGCTCCGCTGGCTCACCGTCGGCCTCGCCGCCCTCCTGGTGCTCACCCTGGTCGCCGCCGGCATCGCGCTGCAGCAGCGGAACCTGGCCCGGTCGGCCACCAGGCAGGCCTCGGCCGCGGCGCGGCTGGTCACCTCCCGCCAGCTCACCGCCGACGCCGCCGCCACCCTGGGCGAGGACCCGCGCGCCGCACTCCTGATGAACATCGCCGCCCAGCGCCTCGACGACGGCCCCGACACACGCTCCAGCCTGCTGCACAGCCTGGTCAGCACCCGCTACGTGGGAACCCTCAGCGGCCACCACAGCGTCGTGGACCGGCTGGCCTTCAGCCCGGACGGCCGCACCCTGGCGACCGTCAGCGACGACAAGACTGCGATCCTGTGGGACGTGGCCCACCGCACCCCCCTGGGCCCACCGCTGGTCGGGCACCGCGACAAGGTGGCCTCGGTCGCGTTCAGCTCCGACGGCCGGACCCTGGCCACGGGAAGCAGCGACCGGACGGTGCTCCTGTGGGACGTGGCCCACCGCACCCCCCTGGGCCCACCGCTGGTCGGGCACACGGACACGGTGTGGTCGGTGGCGTTCGCTCCGGGCGACCGCATCCTGGCCAGCGGCGGCCGCGACGGCAAGCTCCTGCTCTGGGATGTCAGCCGGCGGAGCAGGCCCACGCTCCTCGCCCGCGGACCGCAGGGACACGCCGACGTGTACTCGGTGGCGTTCAGCCCCGACGGCCGCCTCCTGGCGACCGCCAGCGGCGACCGCACCGCGAGCCTGTGGGATGTGCGTGACCCGGCCCACCTCAGGCGCATCGGCAACCCGCTCCAGGGCCACACCGACAAGGTCGCCTCGGTGGCGTTCAGCCCCGACGGCCGCCTCCTGGCCACCGGCGGCAGCGACGCCAGGGCGATGCTCTGGGACGTGCGCCATCCAGCCCACCCGAGGCGCGTCGGACCGGCGCTCGAGGCTGGTGACCTGGTCCACTCGGTGGCGTTCAGCCCCGACGGCCGCAGCCTGGCGGTCGGCAGCGGCGACGCCACGGCGACGCTGTGGGACGTCCACCACCCGGGCGACCCCAGGCGCATGGAGCCAGCCCTGCGCGGCCACCACGGCGCGGTCTTCTCGGTGGCCTTCAGTCCGGACGGCCGCCTCCTCGCCACCGGCAGCGGCGACGCCACGGCGATGCTCTGGGCCGTGAGCCGCAGCGACCTGACGGTCAGGCCGGCGGCGGTGCTTGACAGCCAGGACGCGGTGGCGGCAGTGGCGTTCAGTCCCGACGGGCGCCTGCTGGCCAGCGCCACCGCCGCCGGCTCGGTGCTCCTGTGGCGCCGGACCGGCCTGGCCCGGTTCGTCCAGACAGGACCACCCGTCACCGTCGGGCCGCACGAGCTGACGGCACTGGCGTTCGACCCGGACGGGCGCACCCTGGCCACGGGTGACGAGGCGGGGAACATCGTCCTGGTCGATGCGGGTCGCCAGCTCCCAAACCAGCAGTTCCGCCGGGGCCAGAGGAAGGCGGTGAACGCGCTGGCCTTCAGCCCGGACCGACGCACCCTGGCCAGCGCCGACGACCAGGGAAAGCTCATCCTTTGGGACGTGCGGCGGCGAATCGCGACCGGTCCGCGGGACGGGAGCGCGGCTGGGACGGTGAGCGCGCTGGCGTTCAGCCCCGACGGGCGCACCCTGGCCAGCGGCAGCGACGACCGGAAGCTCGTCCTCTGGGACGTGGCCCGGGGAGAGCCGATCGGCTCGCCGCTCGGTGGCCACGGCGCCGGGGTGAACGCGGTGGCGTTCAGCCCCGACGGGCGGACCCTGGCCAGCGGCGGCGACGACCGCAAGCTGATCCTGTGGGAGGTGGCGCGGCGAACCCCCATCGGCCCGCCCCTCGGTGGCCACACCGGCCCGGTGACCACGTTGGCCTTCAGTCCGGACGGGCGCACCCTGGCCAGCGGCGGCGAGGACAGCAAGCTCATCCTCTGGGATGTCGAGGACCTGACCCGTCCCACCCGCCTGGAGCCCGTGCTCGGCGGTCAAGCCGAGGTAACCACGACGGCCTTCGCTCCCGACGGGCGCATCCTGGCCGTCGGGGGGGCGGACCACAGGATCGTCCTGTGGGACCTGGCCCAGCTCGACGGCCTTCGCGGGCGCGCCGTCGCCCTCGCCTGCTCGCTCACCGGAGGCCTCGACCGAGGGGACTGGTCCCGTTATGTCTCCGAGCTGCCCTACGAGCCCACATGCTCGCGCCGACCCTGACCCGATGTGCACACAGAGGTCGCGCATGCGCCTGACCAGGCTGCTCGTGGTGGTGGGGTTGGCGCTGGCTGGATGCGGAGGTCCCGGCAAGCCGGTGATCGACCCGGGCGATGGCGGGCGGTACTCCGTCACCCTGGATCCGGCCGATTTCGTCGCGGACATCGACAACCCGTGGATGCCGTTCGCCCCCGGTCGCCGGTGGCTGTACCGGGTCGACGGGCGACACCGGATCGAGGTGGTGGTGACCGACCAGACCCGAACGATCCTGGGGATCACCGCGACCGTCGTCCGGGACACCGAGACGCAGGGGGATCAGCCGGTCGAGGACACCTTCGACTGGTACACCCAGGACCGGGACGGCAACGTGTGGTACCTGGGTGAGGACACCAGGGAGTACGAGAACGGCCAGGTGGTGTCCACGGCCGGGAGCTGGGAGGCAGGCGTCGACGGGGCCCTGCCGGGAGTGATCATGCGGGCCCACCCGCGGGTCGGGGACGCCTACCGGCAGGAGTACTACCGCGGTCAGGCAGAGGACATGGCCAAGGTCCTCCGCACCGGAGCCTCCGAGCGGGTGCCGTTGCGGAGCTTCGAGGGGTTGTTGGTGACCCAGGAATGGTCCCCCTTGGAGCCCAAGGTGGTGGAGGAGAAGTACTACGCCAAGGGGCTCGGCCTGGTGCTGGAGCGGACGGTCCGGGGCGGCTCGGACCGGACCGAGCTGCTCAGCTACCAGGCCGCCCCCTCGCCCTGACGGCGTCAGCGTGAGCGCCTGGCCGGGGCCGAGCCGCCGAACACCTCGCTGGCGGTGGCCCTAGCGTGCCGGTCGAGCTTCAACGCCTCCGCGCTGGCCTCGGTCAGTCCCTTGGGCGTGAGCTGGACGGCGTTGAGCAACGCCTCCTTCTCCTGCTCGCCGCCGGAGTAGTTGGGCTCTGTGGCGATCCCGCCCACACCCTGGGCGTAGTACTTGAACTCGGTGCCGTCCTCCAGGATGGCCAGCGTGTTGGAGAAGCACTTGAAGGGGACGCACTTGCGCTCCCCCAACTTGGCCACCTCGGCGTGGATGGTCTCGCGGCCGGGGATGCTGGCCTGGATGTAACCGGGCATCCCCCGCTTCGGGTCGGCCATCATGGCGACGCCGGGGATGGCGCCGCGGACGCCGGCCAGCCAGGCGTCGGTGGCGTTCACGAACTGGCCGCCCTCGTAGCTCTCGGTGTAGGAGCCGAGGTACCAGATGTTGCCGTGCTTGTCCTGGGCGAAGTAGTCCAGCGCCTGCTCGGCGATCTGGCCGGCGTCGATGTCCTGGTCGAGGACCGCAACCGTCAGCACCCCGTCCACCCGCTTGACGACGTCGGTGACGGTGACGCGGCGGCGGTGGTGCAGCTCCCGGCGGCCGCGGAACAGGGTGCCGTCCTGCACCGACTGGTAGCCGGGCACCAGCGGCAGCCAAGGATTGGCGTCCCCGATCGGGTCGCCGAAGTCCTTGCGGTTGAACCTGCCCGGGTCGGCGTTGACCCGCCGCAGCGCCGTGGTGGGCGGGGCCGAGGTGGTCTGGGTGGCGGGCACCGAGGAGGTGGCCGCCTGGCCGGCGGCAGCCGAGGACGTCGAGGTGGACGAGGAGGTTCCACGGTCGCAGCCGGCGGCGGTGACCGCCAGGCAGATCGCGACCGCCGCGACGGTGACCGCCCGGCGCGGCCGTGGTTGCTCGAGCATCCACCCGACGATAACACCGGCCGGGCTACTCGTCGCGCAGCAATTCGGTGGGAGGCAGGCGGTTGAGCAGCGTGGTGGCCGCCGCCGAGGCGAGCAGCGACACGCCCAGGACGAGGGCGGCCAGGACCGCGATCTCGGCCGCCGGGACCAGGACCGGCGGGTGGAGCACGAACAGTGGGCGGAGCACGTTGACCAGGAAGTACGCCATGGCCAAGCCGACCAGCAGGCCGGTCACGCAGCCGAGCACGACCACCCCGCCCGCCTCCATCAGCAGCAGCGACCGGATCTCGCCGGCCCGCATTCCCTGGGCGCGCAGCGTGACGTACTCCCGCCGTCGCTGGAGGAGCAGCCCGAACACGAAGACCGTGATGGCGGTCGCGGCCATGGCGAGTGCATAAGCCGAGTCGAGGGTCAGCAGGCCGTGGATGTTGAGCGCGGCCAGGCTCGACTGGTCCTTGTCGAGCGCGGTCGCCCGCGTGTCGATCTGGAGGGCGTCGACCGATCCCGGGCCGTCGCGGAGGGCCGACACCGCCCGGGCCAGCGTGGCGGCGTCGGGATCAGTGGTCCGGGCCAGGAAGAAGCTCGCGTTGGTCGAGGGGATCAGGCGCACCTGTCGCTGGAGGTTGGCCAGCACGTCGGCGCCTTCTGGGAACCCGGGGAGGCGCTCGAACAGCCCGATGACCCGCATCTCGGACAGCTTCTGCTTCTCGGTCCCGCGGGCGAACAGAACCTTCACCTCGTCGTCGGGCTCGACCGCCAGGTAGTCAGCAAGCTCGGTGCTGAGGAAGACTCCGCCTGGTTCCTTGGACAGGGCGTCCATCGCGGCCGCCGCCGTCTGGTCGACGAAGTTGGCGTCGGCGAGCGCCGCGACACGACCGAAAGTGGCCGGATCGACCGCGGCCAGGTTGGCCGCGTCCTCGTTGAACTCGCTCTGCACCACGGCGTTCAGCGGACCGAACACCACCGGGGTCGCCGTCTGAACGCCAGGGACGTCGAGGGCTCGGACGTAGCCGGGCGGGTGCGCGACGGCGCTCTGGGGGCTCGGTGTCACCCGCACGTCGGACCCGACGACGAATCTCGCGTCGGCCGCCTTGGCCCGGTTGTAGGACGTGGTGAACGAGGCCACGCTGGTCCCGAGGGCGAAGATCAGCCCGACGACGATCACGCCCCCGGCGGCGGCCCAGGGGCGCCGGCGGAGGCCGCGGGTCAGGAGCCCGCGGAGCGGCCGGCCGAACCGGGGCGGGCCGGGCAGCGGCAGGTGCGAGAAGAGCCAGCCGACCGCCCGGGCCAGGAGCAGGACGCCCCCGATCCAGACGCCGATCGGGACGATCACCAGATGCAGCCGAAGCGACACCGCCCGTCCGTAGTAGACCGATCCGGCCACGCCCTCGAAGACGCCGGCCCGCACCGCAATCCCTTCGACGATGACGACGACCAGGAGCACCGCGAGGTCGAGCCGCAGACGCCGCCAGGCGGGCGGCCGCGACGACAGCTGGGCGCGTTCCTCGCTGATGTCCCGGTTGATGGCGCGGCGGCCGGCCGCATACAGCGCCCCGCCGGTTGCCAGGAACCCCCCGCCGGCGCCCAGCAGGGCCGAGACCAGCAGCCCGCTGGTGGGGGCACGAGCCAGGTCGTCGGCGGACAGAACGGCGACGGCGGACGCAATCCCCAGGCCGAGGCCAATCACCGAGCCGGCGGCGGCCAGGGCCAGGGTGCGCAGGGCGTGCATGCGGAGCAGGTGGCTGCGGTTGGCGCCGCGGATGCGCAGGACCGCCTGCTCGCGTCGGAGGGCGCTGGCCAGGACGCCGCCCGAGTAGGCCGCCAGGAGGGCGGCCATGAGGGCCCCGGGGAGGCCGAGGAACACGAACATGCGCTTGGCGACACGGGCGTCGTCTCTCGCAACCTGCAGGGTGTTGGAGATGTTGTCGACCAATACGTCCTGACCGGGCGCGACCTGGGTGACGGCGTCGGCGACCGCCTTGGTCTGGGCCAGCGCGGTCCCCGGGTCGACGTCGAGCCGCTCGCGCTCGACGTCGACGTCCACCTCCAGGATCGGCCTGCTCTTGACCAGCTCACCCCTGGTCGCCTCCGCATTCTGGAAGGCGGGCACGACCTTCTTGGCGAACAGCTCGGGTTCGATCACCAGCGTGTTCCGGACGTAGACGAACTGCTCGAGCTGCTGACCCTGGCGGCTGTCGAACAGGGACCTGGCCCGCAGCAGGTCGGTGATCCCGCTGATCCGGACGGCCAGGGGCGTGGTCCGGCCCGGGAGGTCGACGCGGACGACGTCGCCGGGCTCGGCCGACAGCGCCCTGGCCGCCTCCGCGCTGAGCAGGCCCTGGCCCGGCCGGTAGGACCCGCTGACGATCCCGATCGAGCCGTTGTGCTGGCGGTAGCGGTCGTCGAAGCCGAACAGACGTACCGGACCGGCGGCCTGCCTGGACCCGGCGTGGAGGGCGCCGGGCGCGAGGTCGACGAAGGAGAGCTGGTCGGCCTTGGCGACGCCGGGTACCTCGGCGATCCTGCGGGTCAGCTCGGCCAGGTCTGCCGGACCGGGCGCGTTGGCCTGAACCG
>DASRJN010000546.1:0-4754 GCA_035649455.1 Acidimicrobiales bacterium | reverse complement strand
TACAGCGCCCGCGACCGTGAGGGCCAGCTCTGGTCGTTCATGAAGCCGCTGGATTGACCCGGCCGGCGGGAGCGCTCGTAGCCTTGGCCTGTGGCGAACGCCCGCTTCCTGCTTCGGCCCCGATGGCTGCTGTCACACCTGCTGGTCCTGCTGCTGATCGTCGCCATGATCAACCTCGGCCTGTGGCAGCTGCGCCGGCTGGGCGAGCGGCGTGAGCGCAACGACCTGATCGAGTCCCGCCAGGACCAGCCGGCGGCTCCGGTCGACGAGCTGGTGGCCAGTGGGGCCGATGATGCCACCGTCGAGCAGGCCCGCTACCGCCGCGTGACGGCGACCGGCACCTACGACGACGACGCCACCGTGGTGGTGCGCAACCGCACGCAGGACGGGGTGGCGGGCGCCTGGCTGGTGACCCCGCTGGAGCTGCCCTCGGGCGACCAGGTGGGGGTCGTCCGTGGGTTCGTCGGCCTGCAGTCGGACGGCGACGCGGTCGAGGCCCCACCACCCGAGGGCGAGGTCACGGTGGAGGGCCTCGTGGTCGACCCCGATCGCCTCGACGGGACCGCGCCCCACGACCTGGCGCCGCTGCTGGCGTCCGACGGCACCTTGCCGGTGCTCGTGCTGGCGGACACCTCGACCCCGCCGGAGCCGAGCGCCGGTCAGGAGGGAGGGTCGAGGGCTGACAGCATCCTGCCGGTGCCCAAGCCGGAGCTGGGGGAGGGCCCGCACTTCAGCTATGCGATGCAGTGGTTCATCTTCACCGCCATCGCCATCATCGGCTATCCGCTCGTGCTGCGCCGGGTGGTGGCCCGCCGGGGCAAGGAGGTCGAGGGCCGCGACGACCTCGACCGCGAGCTCGACGAGCTGACGCGCCACGGGGGTTGAGCGCCACGGGCACGAGGGACGACGGGGGAGCCACACCGCGGCGCATCGTGGAAGCCGCGTACGCCTGCATGGCCCGTGACGGCATCGGCAAGCTGACGGTCGAGGGCGTGGCCCGTGAGGCGGGCGTGGCTCGGGCCACCGTGTACCGCACCTTCCCTGGCGGTCGCGACGAGCTGGTCGACGCGGCGGTGGCCTGGGCCGTGGGCGAGTTCTTCACCGGCCTCGCCCAGGACATCGGTCCCGTCGACGGCGTCGCCACCCTCCTGCAGCGAGGGCTCATGGCAGGCCGGCGACGCCTGGCGCAGCACGAAGTACTCCAGCACGCGCTCCAGGTCGAGGCGGACGCGGTCGTGCCCGCCCTGGCGCCGGTCATGCCCAAGGTGCTGGACGAGCTGCGATCGGGCCTCGCCGATCGCCTCCGCGAGGAGAACCTGCGGCCGGGCGTGGATCCCGCCGAGGCGGCGGACATCCTCGCCCGCCTGGTCCTGTCGCTCATCGGCACGCCGGGCTGCTGGGACCTGGACGACCCCGCCGCGGTCCGCGCCCTGGTCCGGGACCATCTGCTCGCCGGTGTCCTGGCGAACCCTGGACAGTGAGACGAATTCGTGCTTAGTGTCTCATCATGCCGGGAGCGGCCGAGGCCCTGACCGAAGCCCTGGGGGACGGGTGGGCCGACGGTTACCGCGGGGCGGCGGAGCTGGAGCGACCGCTGATGGACGCGGTGCGCCGCTGCGTCGTCCGCTGGGGCCTGCGCAAGACCACGTTGGAGGACATTGCCCGCGAGGCGGGCGTGGGCCGCGCCACGGTCTACCGGGCCTTCCCCGGCGGCAAGGAGCGGCTGGCCGACGCGGTGCTGTGCCACGAGGTGGTGCGGCTGTTCGAGCAGTGCGACGCGGCGCTGGCGGCCGCCGACACGCTGGACGAGCTGGTCGTGACGGGCGTGAGCGCGGCGCTGGGGGTCATGACCGAGGACGAAGTCGTCCGGTCGATCCTGACCCATGAGCCCGAGCTGGTCCTGCCCCGCTTCGCCTTCCACCAGCTCGACCGCTTCCTCGACGTCGCCGCGGCCCTGTGCCGCCCCCACCTGTCCCGCTTCCTGCCCGAAGCAGCCGTCCGCCCCGCGTCCGACCTGCTGGCCCGCCTGGTGCTCAGCTTCGGCTTCCGCCCACCCGACTGGTTCGACGCCCGCAACCCCGACGCCATCCACCGCCTGGTCCGCACCTACGCCCTGCCTGCCATCAACCCCCCTGAGGTGAGCCCGTCATGACCACCAACGAAGAGCTCATCGGCCGCGCCGACGTGAACGACCTCGAAGCCATCCTCGCGGTCACCAACACCGACGTGACCGAGGCCGTCCACGCCGTCCAGGACAACGCCGACGCCATCTTCACCTGGGACTACGAGAAGGGCCGGCGCCCGGCCCTCAACCGCCTCTACGAGAAGGCCAAGACGTCGCAGTGGAACGGCGAGACCGACCTGCCGTGGGACACCGACGTCGATCAGGAGGCCGTGGTCGTCAACAACGCCACCCAGAACATGGGCGGGCTCATGATGGGCATCGACGAGAGCGTGATCGCGGGAACGCCCTTCGAGCATTGGGGCCAGGACGAGTGGATCAAGGTCGGCGTCGAGACCCAGAACTGGACGCTGAGCCAGTTCATGCACGGTGAGCAGGGGGCGCTGCTGTGCACGGCGAAGATCGTGGAGACCGTGCCGTGGATCGACGCGAAGTACTACGCGTCGACCCAGGTCATGGACGAGGCCCGTCACGTAGAGGTGTTCGCCCGCTACCTCGACACCAAGCTGTCGGGCCACTATCCGATCAACGCCCACCTCAAGCTGCTGCTCGACGACATCGTCAACGACAGCCGCTGGGACATGACCTACCTGGGCATGCAGATCATGGTCGAGGGCCTGGCGCTGGCCGCTTTCGGCTTCATCCACCAGCTCACGACCGAGCCCCTGCTCAAGCAGCTGCTGCGCATGGTCATGTCCGACGAGGCCCGCCACGTGGCCTTCGGCGTGCTGTCGCTGAAGGAGTACTACGCCGAGCTGAGCGACGCGGAGCTGCGTGAGCGGCAGGAGTTCGCGTTCGAGGCTGCGGTGCGGATGCGGGACCGGTTCCTCCAGCAGGAGGTGTGGGAGCGCATGGGCCTCGACGCCAAGACCATGCTGCCCCTGGTCGTCGCCGCCCCCCAGCGCCAGCTCTTCCAGACGATGCTGTTCTCCAAGATCGTGCCCAACTGCAAGAAGCTGGGCCTGCTCGACGCCAACGGCGGCTGGCTGCGCGGCAAGTTCACCGAGCTCGGCGTCATCGCCTTCGAGGACAACCCCGACACCGGCGAGGAGTACGAGATGTTCCAGCTCGCTCGGGGCGAAGCAAGCTAGCGGACACGTAGGATCCCGGCGGTGGACGGGATCCATGACCTCGGCGGGATGCACGGGTTCGGGCCGGTCGAGCCGGAGCCGGACGAACCGGTGTTCCACGAGCCGTGGGAGGGCCGCGTGTTCGGCCTCTCGCTGGTCGCCGGGGTCAACGGCCTCATCCACGGGTCGGGCCGCTCCCGCATCGAGGCGATGCCACCGCTCGACTACCTGGCGGCGAGCTACTACGAGCGCTGGGCCCATTCCCTCGAGACCCGCCTGATCGAGGCGGGCACGCTCACCCGGGACGAGATCGACGCCCGCGCCGCCGCGGGCGAGACCACCCCGACCCGGTCGGAGGCCACCAGCCCCGACGTGGTGGCGCTCGTGCCGCGGTTCCTGAACAGTCCCCAGCCGACTTCGGGAGTGCCCGCGGCGGGGAAGTTCGCGCCCGGCGATGCGGTGACCGTGCGGCGCATGGCGCCGGTGCGCCACCATCGTTGCCCTCGCTACCTGCGGGGCGTGACGGGCACGGTGACTGCGATGCCCGGCGCGTGGCCGGCCGCGGGGGAGCAGGAGCCCGAGGCCGTCTACACGGTCCGCTTCGCCAACGCCGACCTGTGGGGCGACGACGCCGAGCCGGGCACGCTCTACATCGATCTATGGGAGAGGTACCTGGAGTGAATGAGGAGCACGGTCACCATCCCGCCGAGCCGAGCGCCGTCGAGCAGCGGATCACGGCCATCGAGTCCCTGCTGGTGGAGCAGGGCCTGATCACCAGCGACGTCGTGGACGCAGTGATCGAGACCTTCGAGCACGACCTCGGGCCGCTCAACGGGGCGAAGGTGGTGGCGCGGGCCTGGGTCGACGATGCGTACCGCGCCCGGCTGCTGGCCGACGGCACCGCCGCCATCGGCGAACTCGGCTTCGGCGGCGCCGAGGGCGAGCACCTGACCGTGCTGGAGAACACGCCCACCCTCCACAACCTGGTCGTGTGCACGCTGTGCTCGTGCTACCCGTGGCCGGTGCTCGGCCTGCCGCCGCGCTGGTACAAGGATCCCGCCTACCGGGCGCGGGCGGTGCGTGAGCCCCGCGCCGTGCTCGCCGACTTCGGCACCACCCTCCCCGACGGGGTCGAGGTGGCCGTGTGGGACTCCAGTGCCGAGATCCGCTACATGGTGCTGCCCGTGCGCCCGGAGGGGACCGACGGCCTGTCCGAGGACGAACTGGTCCCGCTCGTGACCCGCGACCACATGATCGGCACCGTGCGGTGAGCGAGCTTGTCGAGCGAACCAGAAACTCAGTGCGTTACTCGGCCCTGTGGGCCGAGCGCTCATTGCGCGCAGCCCGAAGGGTGCGCCAATGAGCGACCTGCCGGAGGGCATCCCGCGGGCCAACGGCGAGCCGGTGTTCGCGGCGCCCTGGGAGAGCCGGGCCTTCGGCCTCGCCTCCGCCTACCTCACGGCGAAGGGCGAGGACTGGGACCGGTTCCGCCATCACCTCAT
>DASRJN010000545.1:0-5052 GCA_035649455.1 Acidimicrobiales bacterium | reverse complement strand
GCCGCCGAAGCCCTGGTCGATCTCCTGGTTGGAACGGACGACGGCATCCGTGTCGCGGAACACGTCGGAGAACAGGTCGTCGAACGTGCGGTTGACGGTGTCGGTCAGGACCAGCACGCCGCTGACGAACGCCACGCCCAGCGCCACCGCCAGGAACGTGGTGATCAGGCGCGACTTGTGGGCCATGAGGCCCCGGAGGGCGACCTGGAGCACGGTCTACTGCCCGAGGCTCTTCAGGCGGTCGAGCACCCGCTCGGCGGTCGGGTCCTCCATGGTGTCGACGATCTGGCCGTCGGCCAGGAACACTGCTGTGTCCGCATAGGACGCAGCCACGGGGTCATGAGTCACCATGACGATGGTCTGGCCCATCTCCCGCACGGCGCGGCGCATGAAGTCGAGGATCTCCGCCCCGGCGCGGGAGTCCAGGTTGCCGGTGGGCTCGTCGGCGAAGATGATCTCGGGCCGGCTGGCCAGCGCCCGGGCCACCGCCACCCGCTGCTGCTGGCCGCCGGACAGCTCGCTCGGCCGGTGGGTGAGCCGGTCGCCGAGCCCGGTCGTCTTCACCACGGTGTCCAGCCACTCCTGCTCCGGCTTGCGCCCGGCCAGCGACAGCGGCAGCACGATGTTCTCCCGGGCGTTGAGCGTGGGGACCAGGTTGAAGGCCTGGAACACGAAGCCGATGCGGTCACGTCGCAGCAGGGTCAGCTCGTCCTCCGACAGGGTGCCCAGGTCCTGCTCGCCGATGAAGACCTGGCCCGAGGTGAGCGAGTCGAGGCCGGCCATGCAGTGCATCAGCGTCGACTTGCCCGAGCCGGACGGGCCCATGATCGCGGTGTAGCGGGCCTTCGGGATCTCGATGGTGACCCCGGCCAGCGCCACCACCGCGGTGTCGCCGGAGCCATAGACCTTGGTGGCCTCGATCGTCCGGGCGGCGGGGGGCTCAGCGGTGGCGACAGCAGCGTCTTCGGGCGGGGGGGAATCCGCGGGCATTTCCATGCGCGCCAAGCTACGCGCACCGAAGGGTGGTTCCGACACACCTTTCGGAGGCGATCCCGGCCGGAGCGTGCTAGCCGCGGCCCTCCATGACGTCCTCCAGCTCCTCGACCGTCATGAGCACGGCCCGGGCCTTGGATCCCTCGGACGGCCCGACCACGCCTCGCTGCTCCAGCAGGTCCATGAGCCGCCCGGCGCGGGCGAAGCCGACCCGCAGCTTGCGCTGGAGCATCGAGGTGGATCCCAGCTGGCTGCGGACCACCAGCTCCATGGCCTGCCACAGCAGGTCGTCGTCGTCATCGCCCCCGCCCCCGGAGCCGGACAGCCCGCCCATCCCGTCGTCGTCGCTGCCCTGCACCGCCTCGTCGAAGGCGACGTCGGGAGCCTGGCGCTTCCACACCGAGGCCACCTTGCGCACCTCGTCCTCGGTGACCCAGGCACCCTGGATGCGCCGCGCCACCGACGAGCCGCCGTCGAGGACCAGCATGTCGCCCTTGCCGATGAGCCGCTCCGCGCCGCCCTGGTCGAGGATCACCCGGCTGTCGGTCACCGACGACACCGCGAAGGCGATGCGGGCGGGGACGTTGGCCTTGATGAGGCCGGTGATGACGTTGACCGACGGCCGCTGGGTGGCGATGACCAGGTGGATGCCCACCGCGCGGGCCATCTGGGCCAGCCGGGCGATGGACTCCTCGACGTCGCGGGCCGCCACCATCATGAGGTCGGAGAGCTCGTCGATCACCACGAGGACGAAGGGCAGGCGCGGGTACTGGCGGCCGGACTCCTCGGCGTCGCCCTGCCCGTCGTTGTCCTCGTCGACGTAGCCGCCCCGGACGGTGCCGTAGCCGTCGCCGTCGAGGTCGCCCCGGTCGACCGCCGAGTTGTAGCCCGTGATGTCGCGGAAGCCGACCTCGGCCAGCAGGTCGTAGCGCCGCTCCATCTCCTTGACGGCCCACGCCAGCGCGTTGGCCGCCCGCTTGGGGTTGGTGACGACCTGGGTGAGCAGGTGGGGAAGCCGGTCGTACTGGCCCATCTCGACGCGCTTCGGGTCGACGAGGATGAGCCGCACCTGGTCGGGCGTGGACCGCATGAGGACCGAGGTGATGATCGAGTTGAGGCAGCTCGACTTGCCTGCGCCCGTGGCCCCGGCGATGAGCACGTGGGGCATCGCCGCCAGGTTCATCATGATGGCCCGGCCGTTGATGTCGCGCCCCACGGCCACCTCGAGCGGGTGGGTGGCGCGGCGGGCCTCCTCGCTGACCAGGATGTCGCCCAGCGACACGATCTGGCGGCGGGTGTTGGGCACCTCGATGCCGATGGCCTGCTTGCCGGGGATGGGCGCCAGGATGCGCACGTCCGGCGTGGCCATGTTGTAGGCGATGTCCTTGTGCAGGCTGGTGACCCGGTTGACCTTCACCCCGGGGCCCAGCTCCAGCTCGTAGCGGGTGACGGTGGGGCCGACCACCATGCCCACCAGGCGGGTCTCGACGCCGTGTTCGGCCAGCGCCTTCTCCAGCGTGCGGCCCGTCTCCTCGATCGAGCGGCGGTCGACCTGCTGGGCGCCCGCCCGGTCGAGCAGCGTGATCGGCGGCAGCTTCCAGGGCGACGACTTGGCCGCGGGGCCGAGGGCGATCTGGAGCTGCTCGGCGGGGACCGCGTCGTCCTCGGGGATCACGAACTTCGGCTTGCGGCGCCGGCCCCGCTTGGCCTTGGCCTCCTCTTCGGGCGGCTCGACCAGCGTGTCGTCGTCGGTCGGCTCGGGGGGCTCGGACGGCTCCAGCACCTCGGTGCCGGTCGCGGTCTCGTCGCCGTAGGACAGGCGGAACAGCGTGGCCAGGCGCCGGTTGGCCCCGGTGGTCAGCGGCCGGACGCCGGCCACCGTGCGGTCGGCCGCGTCGCGCAGGGGCGTGCGGGTGAGCACGACCAGCCCGGCCACCGCCAGCAGGCCCAGCACCGCGACCGAGCCGCCGGTGCCGAGGGCGTTCTCCAGCGGCCGGCCCCCTGCCGCGCCCAGCCAGCCGCCCGCGGCGCGCAGCTCGCTGGTATCGGCATCGAACTCCGGGCTCCCCCCGATGATGTGGGCCAGCCCCGCAGTGGCCAGCACCAGCACGGTTACGCCCACTCCGACGTGGGCGGCGATCGAGGTCGCGTCGGCGCCTTCGGGGTCGTCCTTCGGGGCCGGAGCCCGGACCAGGATCAGCATGGCGCCCCCGACGATGAGGGCGACGGGCAGGGCGTAGCGCAGCACGCCCAGCCCGACCGCGGCGCCGTCGGCCAGGCCCCGCCCGGCCGGTCCGCCGCCGCCGGCGTAGATGCCCAACCCGGACACCACGCCGATGCCGAGCAGCAGCAGCCCGACGAGCTCGTCGGCGTGGCGGCGCAGGACCCGGCCGCAGGCCCGGGCCGCCCGGGACGACAGCGAGGGCTTGACCGGCTTGCGGACGACGGTGTCCTTCCGCGTCGTCTTCTTCCGCGCCGGAGCCGACTTGCCGCGGCTGGTAGACCGCGACGAGGACCGCGAGGAACTCTGACGCGTCGTCACAATGACCCCAACGCTACCAGCAGCCTCATTCGCCACAGCACCATCATTCGGCCAGCCCCGTCAGTACGGTGAGCCCCCATGGACGAGCGTACGACACGCCCGGTAGCGGTGGTCACCGGTGCCAGCTCCGGCATAGGGGCGGCCACCGCGCGGGCGCTCGCGGCCGACGGCTGGGAGGTGGTGGTGGGCGCCCGGCGCGCCGACCGCATCGAGGCCGTGGCGGCCGAGACGGGAGGTCGCGGCCACCCGCTGGACGTCACCGATCCCGCCTCGGTGGACGCCTTCGTGGCCGCCGTGCCCGAGTGCCGGCTGCTGGTGAACAACGCGGGCGGCGCGCTGGGCTGGGCCACGGTGGCCGAGGCCGACGACGACGACTGGCGCACCATGTACGAGACCAACGTCCTGGGCACGGTGCGCATGGTCCGCGGCCTGCTGCCCGCGCTGGAGGCCAGCGGCGACGGCCACGTCGTCACCGTCGGGTCGATCGCGGGCCACGAGCCCTACCCCTTCGGCGCCGGCTACAACGCCGCCAAGTTCGCGGTGCGGGCGGTCAGCGGAGTCCTGCGCCAGGAGCTGCTGGGCCGGCCGGTGCGGGTCAGCGAGATCGACCCCGGCATGGTGGAGACCGAGTTCAGTCTGGTGCGGTTCGGCGGTGACACGGAGCGGGCGGCCAAGGTGTACGAGGGCGTCACCCCGCTGCAGGCCGAGGACGTGGCCGAGTGCGTCCGCTGGGTGGCGTCCCGTCCGAGCCACGTCAACGTGGACCAGCTGATCGTGCTGGCCCGGGACCAGGCGGGCGCCCGCCAGATCCACCGCCGTCCCGACAACGGCTAGCGCCGCTGGCAGGCGGGGCACCAGGTGGCGGTGCGGCCGTCGAGGGTGCGGGAGCGGAGCGCGGTGCCGCACCGGGGACACGGCAGGCCGGCCTGGCCGTACACGTCGAGGCGCTGCTGGTTGCGGCCCGGCTCGCCGTTCACCGTGCGGTAGTCGGACAGAGTGGTGCCGCCGTAGCGGATGCTGGAGGAGAGGACGTCGCGCAGGGCGTCGAGCAGCGCCGCGGCCTGGGCCCGGGTCACGGTGCGGCGGGCGGGGTGGATGCGGGCGCGCCACAGGGCCTCGTCGGCGTAGATGTTGCCCACGCCCGCGATGGGGCGCTGGCTGAGGAGCTGGGTCTTCACCGCCCGCCGGCTGGCCCGCAGCGCCCGCCAGAACGTCTCGGCGTCGAGGCTCGGGTCGAGGGCGTCGGGGCCCTGGACCGCCAGCGTGCCCGCGTACACACCTCCGGTGGCGACGGCCAGGCGCCCGAAGCGGCGCACGTCCCGGTACTCCAGCGCCTCACCCGCGAAGCCGTCGAGGGCCCACCAGGCGCGGACGTAGGCGTCGCCCATGTCGCCCGCGGGCCGCACCCGCAGCGAGCCGGTCATGCCGAGGTGGACGATCAGCTCGCGGTCGTCGTCCAACCCCAGCAGCAGGTACTTGCCCCGCCGCGACACCGACTCGACCGCCGCGCCCTGGGC
>DASRJN010000544.1:0-5767 GCA_035649455.1 Acidimicrobiales bacterium | reverse complement strand
CTGGAAGCAGCCGGTGCCCTGGCAGCGTTCGACCTTGTACTGGGTGACCCCGACGTTGTCGGTGGCCGCGGTCCAGGACAGGCCGACCTGGTTCGGGCCCGATGCCGTCGCGGTCAGGCCGGTGGGTGCCGTCGGGGGCTGCGTGTCCGGCGGCGCGGCCCCTCCGACGGGTGTGGCCATGTCGGTTTGGAGCTGGGTCGCGGTGAGTGCCCGGTTGTAGACGCGGACGTCGTCGATGCGACCGGAGAAGTGCTGGCCGTAGAGGGGGTCACCGCCGATGGTGAGCGGTCCGTTGTCCGCGGCGATGGCACCCGTGCGGGCAGTGCTCGAGACCTGGGTGCCGTTGACGTAGAAGCGCAGGGTCGTCCCGTCGTAGGTGGTCGCGAGGTGGGTCCAGGTGTTGACCGCGAGGTTCGCCGTTCCGGAGGCCTCGGCGTTGCCGCCGCCGAAGGTGCCTCCGCCGACGGGGCGTCCGTTCGAGGAAGTTGCCTCGAGGTAGTAGTCGTCGTTGCCCTTGTAGACGACGTCTCGCCAGACGGCGTTGACCGTGGTGGGGAAGACCCAGGCCTCGAGGGTCATGCCGGTGCTGAGCCGTAGCGAGGGCGAGTCGGGGACGGTCACCCGCGCGCCCGCGCCGTTGAACGACAGTGCGTTGCCGTACTTGCCCGCGGTCGACCAGGTGGCGGTCCCGATCGAGCCGGAGTTCCCACTACCGGAGGCATCGGCCACCGTCGTCCCCGCGCCATCGTCGAACGAGTAGGCCGCGACCTGGCCGCCCGGCCCCGAACTGGCCTGGAAGGTAGCCGTGTAGCGCTGGTTGACGGTCGGCACGACGATGCCGTGGGTCTGAGCCCCACCGTCGGACCACGAGGCGAAGGTGTACGCCGTCCCCCCGCTCGATTGGTTCGGGGCACCGAGCGTGTGCTGGAAGCCCTTGAGGTCATCGATCACGGCCGGCGTCTGCTTGCTGACCCCATCGATCGTCACCGTGAGCCCGCTCGGCACCGTGTCGTACGTCAGGTTCACCTTGTCCGGGATGACGGTGACTGATCTCGACGCGGTCAACCCGGTGGAGTCGGTGACAGTGAGGACGATCTCGTAATTGGTCGCGCCCTGGAAATCGTGCCCGGTCGTGGGGATCTGGAGCGTCCCGCTCGTCGTGTTCGTGACCCCGCCCGCCGGATGGATGTGCGAGTCGTGGTGGAAGAGGACCGTCCAGGAGAAGGCGCTCGGCGGGAGCGGGCCGTCCTCCGCATCGGTCGCCGATCCGGAGTACGTGATCACGTCGCCGGCTCGGAACAGCGCTCCGGTCGCCGGGGTCAGGATGGTCGCAGTCGGAGGCGTGCCCACGCGGATCGTGAGAACGCTGGACACGGCTGTGCTGGTGCCGTCGGAGACCGTGAGCCGGGCGACGTACTGACCCGGGGCCTGATACGTGTGCGTCGGATTCGCCTGCGTCGACGTCCCCCCGTCCCCGAACGTCCACGAGTAGGACAGCGGTGCTCCCTCGGGATCGAACGACCCCGCGCTGGAGAAGGTGACGGGCAGCGGCGCCTGCCCGGAGGTGGGGGTCGCGCTCGCCGCCGCCACGGGCGGGCTGTTGCCGAGGCTGTATCGGATGCGCCTGATCGCGGCCGGGTTCTCGACTCCGCCGAAGAAGCCGATGTCCACGTAGTACAGCGCCCCGTCCGGCCCTTCGACGAGCTTGACCGGATCGCCCATGTCGAGGTTGTCGAGGGTTCCGTCGGCCGGCCAGAAGCTCATGACCTGTGTGAGGTTGCCCGTCCCGTCGAAGCGCATTCGGCGAATGGTGTGCTGGACATAGTCGCCGAAGAAGTAGGTGCCCTTGTATTCGCTCGGGAATTGGTTTCCTCGGTAGACGACGCCGCCGATGATGCACCCATCTCGTCCGCCATGTGGGTAGGAGAACATCGGGTTCGTCATGCCTGCGACAGTGCACGGACCTTCGCAGACGGGCCAGCCATAGTTGGCGCCACGGACGCCGACGTTCAGCTCTTCGATGGCCGTGTTGTGATTGGCGGAGCCGACGTCGCCGATATACATCCTGCCCGTGACCGGGTCGATCGACATCCGGAACGGGTTACGCAGCCCGAGGGCCCATATCTCGTCCCGGTTCGAGCCAGCTCCGTCGTAGAAGGGGTTGTCGGTCGGGATCGTTCCGTCCAGGTTGATCCGCAGAATCTTGCCCCTGGGAACATCGAGTCGTTGCGCATCGGGTGCATCGGTGTTTTCCCCGACCGAGATGTAGAGCTTGCCGTCGGTGCCGAACGCTAGCGAGCCACCGTGGAGTGCGGTGCCGGCCTGGTCGGGGTCCTCCCACAGCACGACTTCGCTGCCAGGCACGGTCCCGTTGCCGCTGGCTGTGAACCGAGCGACTCTGTTGTGGTTCGTGGTACCGGTGTGAGTGTAGAAGAGGTAGTAGTACCCGTTCTGGGCAAAGTTCAGATCGGGCAGGATGTCCAACAGTCCCTGCTCATTGTCCAATGTGCTTCCGTTCAATTGCAGGAACGGGGTCGGGTCCGGTTGGCTGTTACCGGGCTGCACCACCAAGATTGTCTCGCTGAGCTTTCCGATCAGCATTCGTCCACCGGGTAGGAACGCGATGGTCGTCGCATCGGTTATGCCAGGAACGACCACCTCGTTCACGAAGGCCGGGTTGGCGGCCGTGACGGATACGCCCGAAGAGGTCGTCTGATTTCCTGCTGTGTCCCGGGCGCGGGCCGTCAGCGTGTGAGCGCCGTTGGTCGCCGTGGTCGAATTCCATTCGCCCACATAGGGAGCCGTGGTGTCCACGCCGAGGCTGGTGGTGCCGTCCAGGAAGAACTCCACGGATTGCACGCCGATGTCGTCGGACGCGGTCGCGGCCAGGCCCACGACATGAGATGCCGTTGCTCCCGAGCTCGGCAACGTGAGCGAGACACTGGGCGGGGTGTCGGCCGCCTGGGCCAGGGGCTGCACGACGTCGGTGGTCGTGAACCCCTCGGTATGCGAGGTGGTCGCCGCCACCGGCCCCGTCATGGTCGTCGCTAGCGACATGACAACCACTGCGGCCAAGGCCGCCTTGCCGCCGCAAGGTACCCGCATGACCCACCCGCCTTTCCCAACGACCGCTTGGGTCGTCCCTGCCCGGCCGGATGTTCCCATCGGCACCAGGGGGTGTCAACCGTGTGGCTGCCGCCACGAAGTGCGCCGGCTGCGGAGCCTTCGCTGCGCCCCCACCCGGTTCAGCGACTCTACAGCCACTCTTCAGCGCACCTTCAACGCCGAGGGTGATACTCGCGCCACGGCGAGCATGGGAGTCGACGTCGTGGTTCCCAGAGCGTCCGCTGAGGAAGAGCCCGACGAGCAGACAAGTCCCGCGGCCGACAAACGGCCAAGACGGCGGAAGCGTCGCCGGCTGAGGATCGTCCTCGTGGTGATCATCGTGTTGTTCGCCGCGGTGACGGCGCGTGTGTTCATCTGGCCGGACCTGGCACCGCTTCCAGAGCGGGCCGACGCCATCGTCGAGCTCGGCGGGCCCACCATTCGGGACGAAGCCGCGCTCGAGCTCGCCCGCGACGGTCGGGCACCCGTGCTGGTGCAGTCGACCGTGCAAGCGGAGGCAGGCACGCACACCTGCCTACCGCCCGTCCCCGACGTCACGATCCTGTGCTTCCGCCCCGACCCCTATACCACCCAAGGTGAGGCGCGGGCCATCGGCGAGATGGCCGCCCGCTACCACTGGGATTCGATCATCCTGGTCACCACACCGGACCATGCGTGGCGCGCCAGCTGGCGCGTGTCCCGCTGCTTCGATGGCGAGATCTTCGTTAGCACCACGCACCTGCCGTTCCTGTCCTGGTTCAGGCAGATCCCCTATCAGTGGGGTGCCAGCGCCAAGGCAGTGACCCTGGAGCGGGGATGCTGACCTGCCCCGCGATGGCAGGCTCGGCGCCGGGCTACCTCGTACGGAAGCTGCCGGGGGCTGACGACAGCAGGCCGACCCCGTCGCGGCTCAGGACCTGGAAGAAGTAGTTGGTCTTCCGGGCTAGGCCGGTGATGGTCACCGAGTGGGCTGTGACCAGGGTGCGGTCGACCGCCGTCGCGCTGCCGTAGGCCGGCGTCAGCCCGTACTGCACCTGGCTGTCCGCCGGGACGTCGGTGGTCCAGGTGATCGTGACCCGTCCCGGGCCGGGTCGGGCGGTCACCTGGGTGATGACGGGCCCCCCGGTCCGGACCCGGTAGGTCGCGGTGTAGGTGGTGGGCGTGCTGGCCACGATGGTGTGTGTCTGGGCGCCACCGTCCGACCAGCTGGCGTACTCGTAGGCGGTACCTCCGCTCGCCTGGGGGGAGGGGGCGCTGACCGAGAGCGTCGACCCCACGATGGCCGTGCGCGTGAACGGCGCCACCTGGCTGGTCGACCCGACCGCCAGCGTCAGCCCCGAAGGGCTCGATCCGAACGTGAGGTTGACCGTCTGCGGGTCGAGCCGGAGGCTCTCGGTGTTGGTCAGGCCGCCGGCGTCGGTGGCCGTGAGCCGCAGCTCCAGGTACGACGGGTACTCGTGGTCAGGGGCCACGAAGCTGCCGCTCGCGGTGCCCGAGAACGTCTGGAGCGGGTGCTCATGGCAGGTGGACGGGCAGTGCTGGAGCACGAGCGACCACGTGAGCGCGGAGGCGGGCAGCGTGCCCTGCTGGGGGTCGGCGGCGTGCCCTGAGAAGGTGATGACGTCGCCGACCTTCCAGGTCGTCCCCGCGGGCGGCGTGTCGATCACCGCGTCCGGCGGCGTGTTGCCCACCGAGATGGTGACCGAGGCCGTGCCCGTCGCCCCGGACGGGTCGGTGACACGGAGCGTCGCGGTGTAGGTGCCCGGCTGCGTGTAGGTGAAGCCGGCGGTGGGGGCGGTGCCGTCATCGAACGCACCATCGCCGTCCAGATCCCAGGCGTAGGTCAGCGCGCCGCCTTCCGGGTCATTGGAGGCGGTGCCGTCGAACGCCACGGTCAGCGGCGCCACCCCGCTGGTCGGGTTGGCGGCCACTCCGGCGGTGGGGGGCTGGTTCTGGTTGAAGTAGCGGATGCGGCGGATGGTGCCGGCGAGGTCCACGTAGAAGAGGTCGCCTCCCGGCCCGATCTCGAGGTCGACGGGTGAAGCGGCGCCTGCGACGAACGTGCGCCGCTTCGCGACGTCGGGCAGCCCGTCCGTGCCGGTGGGCATCGCCCAGATGCAACGGCGCGTGTAGTCGGCGAAGAACAGCGCGCCCTGATACTCGGCGGGGTACGAACCGCCGCTCGCGAACGCGAACGCGGTCCCCGCCACCGACGAGCCGCCCTTCGGGCACACTTCGTTGGGGAGGACGAGGTCGTTGTGGTGATAGGTGAAGTAGGGGGCCACGACGGCCCCGGTGCCTTCTGCGTAGAGGTTCTCGCAGATGGAGAGGTTGGCGGCGTCGTAGCCGTTCTGGCGCCCATTGCCCTCGTAACAGGGCCAGCCGAAGTTGTCGACCGGTGCCGCCGTGGGGCTCACGAGGCGGTCGATCTCCTCCCACTCGTTCCAGCCGACGTCACCGAGCCACACCTCGCTGGTCCCCGGGCGGGTCGTGATGCGGAACGGGTTGCGCAGGCCGTAGCCGACGATGCGCCGGGCGTTGGCGTCGCTGCTCGACGCCAGCGGGTTGTCGGGCAGCCCCGCGCCGGTCGCGGGGTCTACGCGCAGGATGGCGCCGTTGAGCCCGGTGGGGTCGCCCGTCGTGCGGAGGTCCTGGCTGCGCA
>DASRJN010000543.1:0-5434 GCA_035649455.1 Acidimicrobiales bacterium | reverse complement strand
GGGCAGGGCGCTCGGCGGCAGGAAGGCGGTCGCGGGACGGATCGGCGAGTCAGGCCCCGGGGGGTGGCGGTTGGTTCCACTCGGTCCAGCCGACTCCCTGGCGGCCGGTCGGGACGTCGGTGAAGCGGCACAGGGCGCGGGGGAAGTGGCCGATCCGGCCGGCCTGGTCGTCCAGCAGGACCGGGGCGAACGCCACCGGCTCGATGGCAAGGCGCAGGTCGCCCAGCTCGAAGGAGGCCTCGGTGGGGAAGCCGTGCTCTCCCAGCACCTCCGTCGCCGCGGTGTGCCCCGGGGCGACCAGCGGCCGGCCGGGCACCTGGATGTAGCCGGGGTGGTACGGCACCGCCACGTCGCCGAGCCGGGCGGCCGTGCCGTGGAAGCGGGTGCCGTCCTCCAGGGCGCCGGCCGTCCATGTCCAGCCGAGGACCCACCAGTCGCGCGGGCCCCACGAGTGGTCGCGCTGGCCGATGGCGTCGACCGGGATGCGCTCGTCGCCCACCAGGACCTCGCCGTGCACTCGGCAGGGGATCTCGTAGCGGGTCGTGCCCGGCGGGTAGGGGTAGACCTCGCCGGCCGTTTCCCACTCGAGGTCGAGCCCGAACGGCACCCGGTCGCCCCGGGCCGCGCCGTACACCTCGGCCGGATCGTCGGTGCCCAGGGCGAACGCCTCGCAGCCCAGGGTCATGTGGTCGAACGGCGCCTCGACCGTGTGGTCGGCCCACAGGCCCTCGGCCCGGATCTCCAGCGACCCAGCCCGGGGCGGGGCCACGTCGTGGTCGACCACGATGACCAGCGGGCGCCCCTCGCCCACCACCGTGGCCCAGTACCATGCCCAGCCCTTCCCCGGGTACAGGCCGAGCCGGACGTAGCCGCCCAGCGAGCCGTCGTCGCAGGCGAAGTCGAAGTACCAGGATTCGCCCCACCACTCCTCGCTGCCCGCGGCGTGGTGACGCTCGTCGGCGACGGTGAGCGGGGCGGGAAGCTCGGTGGGCATCGGCCGAGCATGGCACGAGGGCGGTAGGTTGCGCGACGTGCGCTACCTCAGCCCCGACTGGATCGACGCTGCCGGGCGCGCCCTGGCCGCGGACGACCGGCTGGGCGCCGCGCTGGCGGGCGTGACCCTGACCGTGGAGCAGGTGGTGGCCGGCGGGCCGGACGGCGACGTCACCTGGCACCTCGCCATCGCCGACGGCAAGGTGGCGCTCGGCGCCGGTCCCGCGCCCCGGGCCGACCTGCGCCTCAGCACCGATTACGCCACCGCGGCCCAGGTGGCGGCAGGCGAGCTGGCGGCCCAGCGGGCCTTCGTGGAGGGCCGGCTGCGGGTGGGCGGCGACCTGTCCCTGCTCATCCTCCACCCGCGCGCCCTGGCGGCCGTCGACGACGCCTTGGCCCCGGTGCGGGCCGAGACCACGTACTAGGAGGATCGCCGTGCCGGAGATGCCCGAGGTCCAGGCCCATGCGGAGCGGCTCACCGAGGCCTACGGCGGGACGGAGCTGGCCCGGTTCCGGGCGCTGACCTTCACCGCCCTCAAGACCTACGCGCCCGCGCCCGAGGCCGCGCAGGGCCATCCCCTGAAGGACGTCGGGCGCCGGGGCAAGCACCTGCTGCTGCGGTTCGAGCCGGTGACTTTCGTGGTCCACCTCATGCAGGGCGGCCGGCTCAAGGAGGACCCCAAGCAGGCGGCCAAGCCGCGGGGCGGCCAGGCCCGCTGGAGCTTCGCCGACGGCCGGGCCCTGCTGCTCACCGAGGCCGGGACCGAGCGCAAGGCGGGCGTGTGGGTGGTCGAGGGCACTCCCGAAGGCCAGCCGCCACTCGACGACCTCGGGCCCGAGGCCGACACGCTGAGCCGGGAAGACCTCGGCCGCCTGCTCACCGAGCACTCCATGCGCCTGCACGGCTGGCTGCGCGACCAGCGCATCCTGGCCGGGCTGGGCCGCCGGCTGGCCAACGAGATCTGCCACCGGGCGAAGCTCTCGCCCTTCGCCACCACCGGCAAGCTCGACGCCGAGGCCGTCGACCGGCTGTACGCCGCCATGGGCGAGAGCATCGCCGAGTCGCTGGCCTACGAGCGCACCCGGTCCGACATGTCGTCCTCGGCCGACCGGCCCGGCGCGGTCCACCATCGGGAGGGCCAGACCTGCCCGGTGTGCGGCGACACCATCCGGGCGGTCGAGTATCGCAGCTACACGGTCAACTACTGCCCGACGTGCCAGACCGGCGGCAAGGTCCTGGCCGACAACACCACCAGCCGCTTCCTCAAGTAGCGCAGGTAGCGGCAGGGCTCAGATCAGCCCGAGCTCCCGCACCGCATCGCGCTCGTCGCCCAGCTCGGCCACCGAGGCGTCGATGCGGGACCGGCTGAAGTCGTCGAGGTCGAGCCCGGGCACGATCTCGTAGCGGCCGCCCGCGCATGTCACCGGGAAGCCCGAGATCAGGCCCTCGGGCACGCCGTAGCTGCCGTCCGACGGCACCGCCATGGACACCCAGTCGCCCTCGGGCGTACCCAGCGCCCAGCCGCGCATGTGGTCGATGGCGGCGTTGGCCGCCGACGCGGCCGACGACAGGCCCCGGGCCTTGATGATGGCCGCCCCACGCTGCTGCACGGTGGGGATGAACTCGTTCTCCAGCCACGCCTGGTCGCCGCCGATGGCGTCGAAGCCGGGCTTGCCCGCCACTTCGGCGTGGAACACGTCGGGGTACTGGGTGGCCGAGTGGTTGCCCCAGATCGTCATGCGGCTCACGTCCGCGACCCCCGCGCCGGCCTTGGCCGCCAGCTGCGCCTTGGCCCGGTTGTGGTCGAGCCGGGTCATGGCCGTGAAGCGCTCGGCCGGCACGTTGGGGGCGTTGTTCATGGCGATCAGCGCGTTGGTGTTGGCCGGGTTGCCCACCACCAGTACCCGCACGTCGGCGGCGGCGTTGTCGCTGATGGCCTTGCCCTGGGCGGTGAAGATGGCCCCGTTGGCCGACAGCAGGTCGGCCCGCTCCATGCCCTGCTTGCGAGGCATGGCTCCGACCAGCAGGGCGTAGCCCACGCCCTCGAAGGCCCGGTCGGCGTCGTCGGTGGGCACCATGCCCGCCAGCCACGGGAAGGCGCAGTCCTCCAGCTCCATGCACACGCCCTGCAGCGCCTCCACGGCCTGCGGGATCTCCAGGAGGTGCAGGATCACCGGTTGGTCGTCCCCCAACATCTGACCGCTGGCGATCCGGAACAGCAGGGCGTAGCCGATCTGGCCGGCTGCGCCGGTGACGGCGACGCGTACGGGATCCTTCATGACGGCGACACTAGCGGCGCGCTTTCGCCGCGGGCACGGCCGGGAGCGACCGTGCCCGCGGCGGGCGGCGGCGCCTCAGGACCGGCGGGGGGTGCCCACCAGCGTCCGGCTGGGCCCGGGCTCCGGGCCGGGGACGGCACCTCCGTCGGCTTGCCCGTTGATGGAGACCACGATCCGGTCGCGACCCACGAAGGGCGTGACCGTCCCGATGTCGGTCGTGCCGGCGAGGTCGGCCAGCGGCGTGATGGTCCAGTCGACCAGGTCGGCGGAGGTGGCCAGCGCGTCGGCGCCGTCGGGCGACGCGATCACCAGGGCCACGCCGAGGGGGCCGCCCGCCGCCCAGCGGAAGCCGTGGCCGGGTGCCATGCCGAAGCCGGCGAGGTCGACCTGCGACCAGCTGGCCCCACCGTCGGTCGACACGTCGAGCGTCGTGCCGTCCTCCTCGTAGGGGACGTTGACCAGCGCCGCCCCGGCCCCCACCACCTGGCCCCGCCGTGGCGCCTCGACCTGCGTCCACGTGGCCCCATCGGCTGAGACGTAGAGCCCGTCTTCCGACACCAGCTCGTCGGTCTCGGCGTCGTGCACGAGGCTGGAGGTCTGGGCGGTGAAGAGGTCGCCGGCCACGCCGAGCTGCCAGACCGAGTTGTCGCCGAGGTCGTTGGCCACGGGCTCCCAGGTATCGCCGGAGAGCCGGAAGACCTGGTTGCTGATCGCGTAGGCCTCCGCCTGGCTCCCGACGCCGAGGTCGGACCAGGGGACGATGCGGACGTCCTCCTCCTGGATGTCCGCCCGGGAGTCCGCCCACGCCTCGGGCCCGGTGGTGGTCGGGTCGGGCGGCATCGTCGTCGGGGGCGACCGTCTGACGCTGCCGTCCGCCCCTGGCTCCAAGCTGAGGTGGACGAGCGCCAGCCCATCGTCCCGCGGCTGGACCATGTACGCGGCCGGGTCGCTCGCCGCCTCGGGGAACAGCGCGTCGGTGTTCGGGATGAACTGGGTGGCCACCAGGGCCAGCGTGGTGGGGCCGTTGCTCTCGACCTTCATCGTGACGAACCGGCCCCAGTCGTGGCTGGTGCTCGGGGGATCGGCCGGCGGGATGTCCTCGTCGGTCCAGGTCTCGCCCCCATCACCGGAGCGGGAGAGGTGCATGACCATGCCGTCGCCCTGGGGCGCGGGAGCGGTCGAGACGCCGTACAACGCATCGCCTACGCCGGCCACGTCCTGCATGCGGTGGTCGCCGTCGAGCGCCACCGTCTGCCACAAGCCGTTCTCGTCCAGGCGGTAGAGCGCCTGGGGCAGGGGATACGGATCGCCGTAGCGCGCGCCGGGACCGGTGGAGAGGGCGTACACGGTGCCGTCGCCCTGCTGGAACTGGCTCTGGAGGCCGGACAGGCCCCCGTCGGCCGCACTCCAGTCCAGGTCGAGGGGGCCGGTGGCGTCGAGGCCGGTGGCCGCCGGGGTGATGACGGTGTCGCCGCCGGGGTCGTCCGTGAGGGCGGGCAGTGCCGTCACTCCGGCGGCCGCGACCACGGCCACGGTGGCGACCGCAGCGGCGGTCAGGCGGTGGCGCCGGCGGGCCCGGGCCCGGGCGATGGCACGGGCGGGGTCGCCCCGCTCGGGGAGCGGGACCACTTCGGCGTCGTCGAGCAGGTGGTCTCGGAGGATCTGGTCGAACGGCATGGCGGCTACCTCAGATGTTCCAGGGAGACTTCGAGGGTCTGCACGGCGCGGTGCAAGCGGCTCTGGACGGTGCCGGGGCGCACCCCCAGGGCCTTGGCGGTATCGGCCACCGACCAGTCGAGGAGCAGGCGGCACACGACGACGCTGCGGAGCTTGAGCGGCAGGGCCATCAGGGCCGTGCGCACCTCGGGGTCGCTGACCGGGGGCGGAACCGGTTCGGCTCGTTCGAGCGTGTGCCGGCGGGACATCCGGCGGTGGTGCGAACGGGCCCAGTTGAGGCCCACCCGGTAGACCCAGCCCGCGGGGTTGTCGTAGCCCCGGAGCCGCCGCCAGCGGGGATAGGCCCGGGCCATGGCCTCGTCGGTGGCATCGACCGCCAGGTCGCGGTCGCCGAGGGCGATGGCCAGGGCGCGAGCCACGCTGGGCCAGGCATCCCGGTAGAAGGCGCTGAAGCCGGCCTGGTCGGTGGCGGCCTCGGGCGCGT
>DASRJN010000542.1:0-2386 GCA_035649455.1 Acidimicrobiales bacterium | reverse complement strand
GCGGGTGTTCGCCGAGACGCTCGGCAAGATGCTCTGGTGGTGCGGGGAGGACAAGATCATCTACGGCGGTGAGTCGCCGATCTGGCACCCGCAGTGGGCGCTCGAGGAGTTCTGGAACTTCGAGCTCCCCCGGGACATCGTGGAGGAGCGGGGCTACCCGCCGCTGACCGAGCAGGCCAAGCGCAAGATCCTCGGCGGCAACCTGGCTCGGCTGCACGGCATCGACCCCGACGCCAAGGCCAAGGAGCTCGGCGTACCCGTGTGAGCGGCTCGCGCTACGGACCAGCGCGCAGGAGGTCGGGAGCCTCGAGGTCGAGGGCGTGGCGGGCATGGCGGTCGGCCATCGTGAGGAACATCTGGTCGCCGCGGTCGGTCCGCTCGACCAGCATCGACGCGGCCACCGCCATCAGCAGCCCCGCGAAGGTGCCCAGCCGGTACTCCTCCCAGCACGTGTCCCAGGCGTAGCCGGCCACGCCGGACGCCTCCAGGCCGGCGTGGTAATCCCGCACCATGCCCTCTTCGACGCGGGCCCGCTCGGCGGGGTCGAGGCCGGCGCCGAGGAAGTATGCGACGTCCCGGGCGCCGGGCCCGAGCGCGCACGTCTGCCAGTCGACCACCCCGGCCAGCCGGGACGCGGGTGGCGGCGAGAACAGCAGGTTGTCGAGCCGGTAGTCGCCGTGGACGACCGTGGCGGGCGAGCGCGACGAGCCCAGGTAGCCCCGCATGCCGGTGAACAGCGCCTCGCCCGCCTGCGACACGTGGGGCAGGACGTCGGCGGCGTAGCGCTGCCGGAAGCCGTCCCACAGGTTCGGCAGCATCACCGCCATCATCTCCCGGCCCTCGGGTGAGTCGCTGTGCAGCCAGTCGAGGGTGGTCAGCGACTCGTCGCCCCACCGGGGAGCGTGCAGGTCGACCAGCTCGGCGACCGCGAGGGCTGCGGCCTCGGCGTCGCACCCGGCGAGCTGGTCGCCGGCGGTGGCCGGGGCCAGGTCCTCCAGCAGCAGGACGAAGCTGGCCGTCGCCGGGTCGATGTCGGCGTGCAGCACCCCAGGCGTGCGTACGGCGAGCGTGGGGGCGAGCTCCTGGTAGAACCGCACCTCCTTCTCGTAGCTGCGCAACGACAGGGCGGTGGCCCGGCTGGTCGGGTCGGCGGCCGGCTGCTTGGCCACGAGGGTCGGCGGCGCCTCGGTCGGGCCGTCGTAGGTGAGCGTCACCCGCACGCTGTCGCACATCTGGCCGGTGCCGACCGGTGTCGTCTCCACCGCCACGACCCGGGCCTCGTCCAGGTGCCCGCCGGCCGCCAGGGCCGTGGTCAGCCACTCGGGCGTGAGGGCGTCCGGGGTGTCGGCGATCGCCGGCTTCTCGACCGTCATCCGGGCAGCACCCCGGCGACCTCGGTGGCGGGGAACCAGCGGTTGTGGCGGGCGCCGGTTACCTCGTAGATGGCGGTGCCCTCCCGGCCGTCGCCGGTGCGGACCGTCATCAGGCTGAGGCCGCCCCGCTGGAACGGCTCGTAGGGCCGGGCGAACGTGCCCTCGGCCTCCACCTCGATGGTGCGCCCGTCGGCCAGCGTGAACGTGCTCGGCCCGGCCAGGCGAGCGATCTCCTCGCCGTGGAGGCCGTAGTCGGCGGGCTTGCCGTCGGCGTCGAGCCAGTCCACGTCGGTGCGGAACTCGACGACCGGCACCGGGTCGCTCCCGTCGCTGCCGGCCCAGCAGCCGTCGGTGTAGACGTGGCGGCCGTCGGGCAGCTCCCAGTGCCACACGCCGAGGAACCCGTCGTCGAGCTGGATCTGGAACCACTGCCACAGCGGGCAGCGCCCGTGGTCGCGGATGCCCCACGAGTGGTCCCGCTGCCCGATCCAGCCGTCGACCGGCCGGGTCTCGCGCTCGACCGTGTAGGTCCCGGTGTAGGTGCCGGACTGGAGGATGTGGCTCTGGTCCCAGACGATCTCGTCGCCCGCGGTCATCGTCCCCCGCTTCAGCCCGTACGGCTGGGTCCGGGCGGTGAAGGTCAAGTCGAGGCCGATCACCGAGGTCTCGGGGTCGGCCCACAGGCGGATCTCCCGCCACGGCTCGACCACGTCGACCCGGGCGCCGGGCATGGCCGTCGTGTGGGGATCGCCGTCGTAGGCCCGGTCGTGGAAACCGATCAACGGCACGCCGCCGACCCGGCCCATCTGCAGCGAGTCCATGCGCTCGCGGGCCGGGTAGTGGGCCATGGTGAAGAAAACGACGTCGCCGGTGCCGGACGGGTCGTGGACGTCGAAGAAGTAGCTCTCCCGCCAGTGCGGGTGCGGAGTGACGACGGTCGGGAGCAGCTCGGGGATCTGGTGGACGAACTGCTCGTCGAGGTCGGTCGGACGGGCCACGTCAGGCCGCCGACC
>DASRJN010000541.1:0-9386 GCA_035649455.1 Acidimicrobiales bacterium | reverse complement strand
AGCCAGGTGGTCGACCTGGCGACGGGCGAGCCGGGCGAGTCCGGGTCCACCACGCAGCACGTCGACGTCACGCTGGAGCAGCGCGACGGCGTGTGGATCCTCACCCGGCAGGAGCTACGGGAGGACCCGTGTCCCTCATGAATCGCATCAGAGCTGCGCTGGCCATCAGCGCAGCCGTCCTCGTGGCCGCCGCCACGCTCGTCCTCGCCCCCGAGCCGGCGGCCGCCGACCCGATCTGCCCCAGCTGCGGCTCGACCGTGACGCCGGTTGCGGACGGCTTCCTCGCCCAGGTGCGGGCCGACAGCACCACCCTGAACAACGCGCACGCCCACCCCGAACCTTGCGTCGTGCACGGCATCGACCCGGCCACCGGCCAGCCGCGGGACTACCCGGGCATCTGGCAATGGCGCACCACGGCCGCCACCGAGGAGTCCTTGGACGCCATCAGCGGTACCGCCACCGGCCGCCACTACCGCCACGAGTGCTACAGCGAGGAGTACCACCACGGCGGGTTCGGCGACCTCGACACGCTCCGGGAGTTCCAGGTCGCCCCGCAGGCGCTCGCCCAGCTGGCGATCGACGACGCGCTGGCCCGTGTCGGCACCCACACGCTGTCGACCAGCCCCACCGCGCCGTCGCTCGTGGGCCTGGACACCTGGTACTGGGCCACCATGGGGGGAGCGCCGATCGGTCCGGTGACGGAGAGCGCGAGCGTTCCGGGCACGACCGTGGTGGTGACGGCCAGCCCCAGCAACCTGCGGGTCGACCCGGGTGACGGCAGCGCGGTGATCGAATGCGCCGGCTTCGGCGTCCCGTACCGCGTGGGCGGCACGTCCGACTGCACGACCAGCTACCAGAGCGCGGGCACCTACACGGTCACGTCCACCCTCATGTGGTCGGGCACCTACACGGTCGACGGAGCAGGCCCGTTCCCGGTCGTCACCCCGGTAGCCCGCGTGGCCAACGTGGACCTGGCGGTCGAGGAGGCCCAGGCCATCAACACCTGACCACCCGTCGACCCACCTCCGTCACCCCGGGGTCACCGGGGTCTCCGGGCCCACCTATCGGGTGGTGTTTGCGTCCGCAACGGTGCTAGGCAAGCACGGTCGTGTCTGGTGACGTCCCCCCTCAGCCGCTCGACCACGATGAGCGCAGCCTGTTGTCTCCGCAGTTCGCCGTCGTCATGCTCGCGGCCTTCGCCTACTTCATTGCTTTGGGCGCGCTGCTGCCGACGGTCCCCCGCTTCGTGCGGGACGAGCTCGGGGGCGGCGCGGCGCAGGTGGGGATCGGCGTGGGGGCGTACTCGGTGTCGGCCGCCCTGCTGCGGCCCTGGGTGGGCCGCATCGGCGACACCCGGGGGCGGCGCCTGCTGGCCGTGGCCGGGAGCTGCGTCGTGGCCGTCTCGATCCTGGGCTACACCCTGGCCACCAGCCTGTGGATGCTGGTGCTGGCCCGGCTGGTCACCGGGGCGGGCGAGGCCGCGGTGTTCGTGGGCCTCGCCACCGCCGCTCAGGACCTGGCGCCCGACCACCGCCGGGGCGAGGCCGCTTCGTACTTCTCCGTCGCGCTCTACGGCGGGCTGGCCGTGGGCCCACCGCTGGGCGAGACCCTGGTCCGCCACGGCTTCACCACCCTGTGGTGGGTGCTGGGCTCGTTCGCCGGGCTCGCCGCGGTGGCGTCCGTCTTCATCCCCAAGGGCAAGACCGTGCCCGCCGAGGAGCTGGGGCACCGCCGCTTCCTCCAGCCCGACGCGCTGTGGCCCGGCCTGATCCTGCTGCTGGGGCTGATCCCCTTCACCGCCTTCGCCGCGTTCGTGCCGCTCTACGCCGACGAGATCGGGCTGTCGAGCGTGGGCGGGGTGTTCGTCCTCTATGGCGTTCTGGTGCTGGTCATCCGCATCGTCGGCGCCCGCCTGCCGGACCGGCTGGGCTGGCAGCGGGGCTCCACGTTCGCCCTGTGCGGCGTGACCCTCGGCATCTGGCTGCTCGCGGCGTGGGGGTCGATCGGCTCGATCTGGGTGGCGGCGGTCGCTCTCGGCCTCGGCATGTCCCTCATGTACCCGTCGCTGTTCACCGCGGTGATGGCCGCCGCGCCCGAGGAGGAGCGCAGTCACGCGGTCGGTACCTTCTCGGTGTTCTTCGACCTGTCGCAAGGCTTCGGTGCCACGTTCATCGGCCTGGTCATCTCGCTGACCAGCGGGAACGATCGTGCCGGGTTCGCCGCCGCGGGCGCGCTGGCCTTCGGCGGCCTGGTGGTCCAGATCCTGCTCCGGGACCGGATAGGCCAGTCGCACGCCCGCTCCCGCCCGGCGGTCCCCGCGCCTAACGTCGTCTGATCACCGACGTCGCCTTCGTCCTCCACGGCCACTTCTACCAGCCCCCTCGCGAGAACCCCTGGACCGAAGTGGTGCCCCGCCAGCCCGCCGCCGCGCCCTTCCACGACTGGAACGAGCGCATAACGGCCGAGTGCTACCGGCCCAACGGCTGGGCCCGCATCCTGGACGACCACGGCCGCATCGTCGCCATCGTCGACAACTACCGGCGGCTGTCCTTCGACATGGGCCCGACCCTGCTGTCGTGGCTCGAGGACCACGCCCCGGACACCTACGCCCGCATCGTCGAGGCCGACCGGGCCTCACGCCGCGCCATCGCCCAGGCGTACGGCCACGCCATCCTGCCGCTGTGCAACGACCGCGACCTGCGCACCCAGATCCGTTGGGGCCTGGCCGACTTCCGCCACCGGTTCGGCCGGCCGGCCGAGGGCCTGTGGTTGCCCGAGACCGCGGTCGACGACCGGGTCCTGGCCGCACTGGCCGAGGAGGGCGTCGGCTTCACCATCCTGGCCCCGAACCAGATCACTGCGGTGCGGGCGCCCGGGTCGAACGAGTGGGACACCGTGGCCGGGGCCGAGCCGGCCGCCGATCTGCCCGGCGCGCTGCGCTGGCGCCACCCGCACGATCCCGCTCTGGGCGTCGACCTCGTCGTCTACGACGGACCGATCTCCCACGAGGTCGCGTTCGGCGGCTTCCTCGCCCAGACGGTCATCGACCGCATCGTGGGCCGCGAGGGCGGCGACCTGGTCTCGGTGGCCTGCGACGGCGAGTCGTTCGGCCACCATCACACCTACGCCGACCGCGGTGTCGCCTACGCGCTGACCGTCGAGTCGGACAAGCGCGGCGTGGCCCTGCCCCGGCTGGCCGGCTGGCTGGCCGAGCACCCGCCGGACCACGACGGGATGGTGCACACCTCCGCGTGGTCGTGCGTGCACGGGGTGGCCCGCTGGATGGACGACTGCGGCTGCCACACGGGCGGCGAGCCGGGCTGGAACCAGGCCTGGCGGGCGCCGCTCCGGGCCGCGTTCGACCGGGTACGCGACTGGGCGGTCGAGGTGTTCGAGCGCCGCGGCCCGGCGGTCCTGCGCGACCCGTGGGCCGCCCGCGACGCCTACATCGAGCTGGTGCTCGGCGCCACGACGGTCGAGCAGTTCGCCGCCGAGCATGTCCGGGGCGACGGCGCCGTCGTAGAGGCGCTCACCCTGCTGGAGAGCCAGCGCCATGCGCTGCTGATGTACACGTCGTGCGGCTGGTTCTTCAACGACCTGGCGGGCACCGAGACCGTGCAGATCATGCGGTACGCGGCGTGCTGCTGCGACCTGCTGGCCGAGCTCGGGGAGCGCCCGCCCCTCGACGAGGTGCTGGCCACGCTGGCCGAGGCCCGCAGCAACGACCCGAGCGAGGGCGACGGCCGGGAGGTCTGGCGGTGCCATGTCGATCCCGGCCGGGTCGATCCCGGCCGGGTCGCCGCCCACCTGGCGCTGACCGATCTGCTGGCGGGGGACGCCGCCGCCGAGCGCATCGCCGGCTTCGAGCTGGAGCGGGAGCGGCACGAGACCATCGACCGTGGCGGGGTGGCGGTGTGCGCCGGGATAGTGGCGATCACCCATCGCCGGACCCGCCGCCGCACCCGCTGGGCCTACGCCGCCGTGCACCTGGGAGGCCTGGAGGTGTTCGGCGCCGTGCGGCCCGCGGGTGACGGCGAGCGGGACGCCCACGACGTGGCCACCGTCGTGGGCGACACCCGCCGGGGCGCCCGGGTGACGGGCCTGCTGCGCCTCGTGGTCGATCGCTTCGGTCCCCGGGAGTTCGGGCTGGAGAGCGCGCTGCCCGGGGTGGGCGAGGACCTGTTGCGAGCCACGTCGGAGGCGCTGGCCGACCGGTTCGTGGCCGCCTACGACCAGCTGCGGTCCGACCACCACGACACCCTGGCCGCCCTCGCGGTGGCGGGCACCCCGCTGGCCCCCGAGCTGCGCGGTCCGATCGAGCTGGCGCTGGCCCGCCGGCTGGAGGGCGCGCTGGCCGCGGCCGTGACGTCCACGGACCCCGGCGCCTACCGGCAGGTGCGAGCCCTGGCCCGCGAGGCCCGGGAAGAGGGCGTCCGCCTGGCGTCGCCCAAGGCGGCCGCCACCCTGGAGCAAGCCGTCACCCGCGCCGTCGACGAAGCCGCCACCCGCCCCGAGCGCAGCACCGTGGAAGCCGCCACCGCCTTGGTCACCCTGGCCCGCGAGCTGGCCCTCGACGTAAACCTCGACGCCGCCCAGGAGCGCATCCACGACGCCCTCCGCGCCGACCGCCAACCCACCGACACCCTCGCCCCCCTCGCCCGCCGCCTCGGCGTCTCCTCCCACCCCATGGACCTCCCCCACTGACAGACCGCGGCTGCTGCCCGGTCGCCCTCGCCGCCTGTCGCCCGCGACTTGGGCGGCTCGGACGAGCCGAAAGTGGCGGGAGGGGGCGGTGTCGCTAGCCTCGGCCGTCGTGGCCGTGTCACCGCAGCCTCCTGCTTCGCCTCCTCCCCAGCCCCCGCCCCAGGTGTGCTACCGGCACCCGGACCGGCGGGCCGGGGTGCGCTGCCAGCGCTGCGACCGGTCGATCTGCCCGGCGTGCATGAACCAGGCGTCGGTCGGCTTCCACTGCCCGGAGTGTGCCCGGGGCGGCCGGCAGCGGGTGATCCCGGCGCGGGCCCTGGCCACCAAGCCGATCGCCACGTACGCCCTGGTGTCCGCCAACCTGGCCATCTTCCTGGCCGACGCCATCTCGTCGGGCCGTCTCAGCACGAACGCCCTCGGCGACCTGGCGCGCAAGGGCGCGCTCTACGGCCCCGCGGTGGCCGCGGGGGACTGGTGGCGGCCGATCACCTCCGGGTTCCTGCACATCGGCCTGCTCCACGTCGGGTTCAACATGTTCCTGCTGTACCAGTTGGGCCTGTTGCTGGAGCCGGCCATCCGCAAGGGGCCGTTCCTCGCCCTCTACTTCCTGTCGCTGCTGGGCGGCTCGTTCGCCGTGCTGGTCTACGCGCCCGAACAGGTGACGGTGGGCGCCTCGGGCGCGGTGTTCGGGCTGATGGCGGCGGCCTTCGTCGCCCTGCGCTCCCGGGGCATCGACCCGTTCTCCACGGGGATCGGGCCGCTCATCGTGATCAACATCCTCTTCACGTTCCTCTGGCCCGGCATCTCCCGGGCGGGCCACATCGGCGGGCTCATCGCCGGCGCGATCGGCGGAGCCATCCTGTGGTGGTGGGGCCCGCGGCTGCCCCGCAACTCGCCGCTGCCCATGCTGGCGTGCCTGGTCCTCGCCGGCGCGCTCTTCGTCGGCTGCCTCGTGGTTGTCTGAGCCCGCGTCAGCCGAACGTCCAGCGGGTGGGTGAGCCGCTGAAGTCGTCCTGCACCAGCCCGAACGCCCAGGCGGGAGCGATCCGCCACACGCCGTTCACCGCCGGGTCGTAGAACTCGACGCCGTAGTCGGTGTCGTACTTGGCGTCGACTGCAGCCGCGAACACCTGCAGCCGGTCGGGCTCGGTGACCCGCTCGGCCGCCCCCTCCACCACCACAGGCTGCTGGGCATCGTCGGTGGTGAGGGTGCAGGCTGCCTGGCCGGCCAGGTGGCGCGCCTTGCGGGACTGGAGCCCGCTGCTGAACCACACCGCGCCTTCGAGCCAGACGCCCCAGACCGGCATCACGTGGGGTCGCCGGTCCGCTCCGACGGTGGCCAGCCAGTAGTCGTGGGACGCGGTCAGCCGCTCGACCGCCCACGACCACGGCAGCAGCCCGGTCCCCGAGTCCGGGCCCGCGATGCCGTAGCCGGGCATGTGCGGCCGGCTGGCCTGGGGCTCGGGCGGTAAAGCGCTCACGTGGCCGTCTCCGTGACGCGCGCTGCGAAGCGCCGGAGGTTGCCCCGCCACACGGCCCGGAGGACCGGCCGGGCCACGAACGCGCCCACGCGACCGCCCAGCCACCACGGGAACGCCAGGTCTTCGTCCCATGTGAGCCGGGTGGAGTCGCCGGGCGAAGGGGCGACGACGAAGCGGCCGGTGCCGGTGACCACGCCGGTGTGGCGAACGCCCAGGGCCTTGCCCTCCTGCCACTCGGTCACCTCCATCACGTCGGTCGTGTGCAGGGGCCCGACGCGGGTGTCGCACTCGAACGTCGTGCCCACGCCCGTCCGGCGCTCGCCGGTGAAGCGGATGGCGGCCGCGTCGGCCATCCACGACACGTGGTCGGCGATGTCGGCCAGGCGCGCCCACACGGCGGCCGGCGGGGCATCTATGGCTATGTCGGTGCGGATGCGGCCCACGACGACACCCAGCCGTCAGTTGTCGACCGCGTCCGCCAGCTCGGGGACCAGCCAGGCCGCCACCGCGTCCGCCCCGGCCGCGGTGAAGTCGGCGCCCTCGGCCCGGTGGTCAGGGCCGAACTCGCCCCCGTGCGGCAGCCGGTGCGCCCAGGCGTCCAGGTCGATGACCGTGCCGCCGTGTTGGCCTTCGACCACCTGGTGGATCAGCTCGTTGAGGCGATCGACGCGGACGGGATCGTTGGCGTCCACGTTGGTCCAGTTGCCCTCACCGTCCCGGGGCTCGAGGCGGAAGTGCGGCGACGTGGCCCAGATCACCCGGCTGCCGTGGGACCGCAGCGTGTCGTCCAGGTCCGCCAGGCGCTCCTTGAGCCAGGCGTCGTACGCCGGGTCGCCCAGGTGGCGCCACTCGCGGTCGATCTCCCGCTCGCCGAGGTCGGCGACGCTGGGCACGACCACCACGACGTCGGCAGCGGCGGCGTCGAGCAGGCGGGGCAGGCGGGGCGCGAAGCCGGTGCAGTCGGTGTCCTCGCCGACGGTGACGCCCGCGAGGTGGACCGGCCCGGCGCCGCCCAGCGGGCAGTCGGCGGTCACGTGGGTGTGAACCCGGACCTGCTCGCTCCGGTTGGCCTGGTTCCAGGTCTCGAAGCCGCTGGTCATCGAGCCGGCCAGCGACCCGCCGACCAGCGCCACCGACAGCGACTCGTCGCCCGAGGGCACCACCACGTCGAGGTCGCCGGCGCCGCTGCCGTCGTCGATGGCCAGGCTCACCCCCGACGGAGGCTGCTCGGGCAGGACCAGCGCGGCCGCGGCCACCACCGCCATGCTCACGCCCAGGCCGACGACGAGCTGGGACCGGGGCAGGCGGATGCGACGCAGCGGCTGCTCCAGGCCATAGGTGACGGCGGCCGCCGCCCCCAGCGTGACCACCAGGCGCACCGCGAACAGCGCGGGGCTGGGCAGGTCGAGCCGCTGGTCGTCGATGGCGAGGAAGATCGGCCAGTGGAGCAGGTAGGCGGCGAAGCTGATCTTGCCCAGGCTGCGCAGCGGCAGGCTGCCGAGCACGTCGGTCGCGAGGCCGGGCGTGGTCACGGCCAGCAGCACCCAGGCCGTGAGCAGCGCGTTGGCCAGGGTGACCCCGCCGAACAGGTTCGTGCTGTAGAGGCTGGTGGTGCTCCACAGCCCGACCAGCGCCACCAGCGCCAGCGGGGCGCCGATGCGCACCGCGGCCACGCCCTGGCGGCTGTCGATCAGACGGCGCAGGCGTGGGCTCAGCACCAGATAGGCCAGCACCACGCCGACCAGCAGCTCGCCGGCCCGGGTGTAGGTGCTGTAGTACGCGAGGCCGTCGTTCCCGGACGCCCGGGCGGTACGGGACGCCAGGTAGAACGAGACGCCTGCCGCCACGGCGAACAGGACACCGGCACCCCGCCAGCGCTTGCGCGTCAGCCGCGTGATGCCCACGAACAGCAGTGGGACGACCACGATCAGCTGGACGAGGATCGCCAGCGGCCACAGGTGCTGGACCGGCGACGGGTCGGTCAGGACACTGGCGAAGCCGTCGCCTGTGAAGGCGAAGCGCCAGTTCAGCACCTGGCCCAGCGCGGCCAGGACGTCGCCCCGGAACCCGGGCCCCGCGCCCACGCGCAGGGTGACCTGCAGGGCGACGACCAGCCCGACGGTGAACACGAACAGCGGCAGGATGCGGCGGGCCCGGCGCTCCCACAGGCCGGCGATGCCGAGGCGGCCGTCCTGGGCCCACTCGGCCAGGACGGTGGCGCCGAGCAGGAAGCCCGACAGGGTGAAGAAGCTGGAGATGCCGAGGAATCCGCCGCGCGCGATCTCGAGACCGGAGTGGAACGCGAGCACGGCCAGCAGCGCCACCGCCCGCAGGCCGTCGAACCCGGCCACGTACGGGAGCTCCGGCCGCGGCGCCGGCCCCTTGCGGCGGGCGCCCGGCCGGCGCGGCTCCTCGTCGATCTCGCCCTCGTCGGGGAAGTCGTAGCCCGGCTCGGGCGCGGCCTGGTAGAGCGGGGGCGGGTCCGGCGGCTCGTCGTGCCAGCCCCGGTCGAGCACCTGCGTGCCGGACCCGCCCGGCCGGCGCTCATCCCGACCAGGTGCGCGGGGCGGCGGGGCGGGGCCGCGCAGGGTCGGCGCCGGCGGCGGCTGTGAGGGCCGCCAGTTGGACAGCTCGCTCGGGTCGCCCAGGTCCTCGTCCCACTTCGGGGCGGCAGGCGCCCGCCCGGCTCCGGCTACCGGCAGGTCGAAGTGGCGGCGCCCCCGGCTGGTCGGTCCCACCTGCCCACCGGCTCGCCGGCCTCCCTGATCGGGGCGTCCGCCGGGGTCGCGGCGATCTCCGCCGCCCCGGGCGCGGGGCTCGGACCAGGGGCCCGGGCTGCGCGACGCGGCGCCTCCGGGATCGCGACGGTCCTCGGGCCGGGGGCGGGTTTCGGACCAGTCGGACCAGGCGGCCCGGCTGCGGGACGGGGCGCCTCGGGGATCGCGACGGTCGTCGGGCCGGGGGCGGGGCTCGGACCAGGGGGCGGGCTCGCGGTGGCCGGGCCGCCCCGGACCGTCGGGCTCCTCGCCGCCGCGCCAGCCGCCGATCTGCGACCAGTGCTGGGGGTCCCCCTCCTCGGGAGCCGGCGGGCGGCCGCCGGCCCGCTCGCGCTCAGAGCGCTCCCGGGCCGCCCGCTGGGCGTCGTAGCGATCGGCTCGCCGGTCAGGCGGCGGCGGCGGTTGGGAAGCGCTCAGAGTGGAT
>DASRJN010000540.1:0-24881 GCA_035649455.1 Acidimicrobiales bacterium | reverse complement strand
GCGGGACGTGGCGCAGGTCGGCCTCGCGCTGCGCCCAACGGAGGGCGACCAGGGAGTTCGGAGAGCCATCGACGCCTACGACGATCTCAGCCATACCGCCAGCATCCGTCCGAGCCTCCACCCGGCGGCAGGGGCCGTCGTAGCCGGTCGTCGGGACCTTCGGCCCTTCCCAAGGACTACGGCACGACCTCTTGGTCGAGGACCAGCTGCTGGCCGGCGGCGGCCAGGAGCTCCTCGAAGCCGGACTCGAGGCACCGCAGCAGGTCGTCGCAGTCGCCGACGGCCACGGGGTCGGCATGGACGCCGATGTCGAAGCTGCCGTCGTAGGACATGGCGGTGAGGTTGAACGCCGTGCCGGCCACCGGCCCCAGCGTCCCCGTCCACAGGACCCGGGAGCCGGACACGTAGGTCGGGATGGGCGCCCCCCGCATGTTGCTGGTCGCGAAGTCCATGCCGGCGGTCTGCGACCGGGCCACCGCGGTGACCACCGACGTCGGCAGCAGGTTGGCCAGCCCGGCGACGCTGCCCATGGCCCCGCCGCCACTCGCACCCCCGCGGCCCGCGGCGAGGATGGCGCGGATGGCCGCGAACCGCTCCTCCACCGTCATCGGCCCCGCCGGGACCTGGACCCGCCGGGGCGCGAAGGCGTTGCTGTCGGGCCCGCCGCTGTCCCTCGTGCTCACGACGAAGCTGATGTTCAGCGCCTCGAGCGGCGTCTCCCGCCGCTGGTGGAAGCCGATGGCGCCCAGGACCGCACCGGTCACGAACACGTCGTTGATGCTGCCGCCCAGCGCCTTGGCCGTCACGCTCATGGCGGGCAACGGCACCCGCAGCACGTCGAAGTGGCGGTGCCGGCTGCGCTTGCGCCACAGCGGTGAGCCGCCGGGAAGGCTGCCGCCCTGGCCCACCTGGCTGCGCACGTCGCCGACCGTCGCCACCGTCCGGGCCGCGAGGTCCACCGGGCGCCGGGGATCGGCTCCCCAAAGGAGGACCTCGCCGGCGACCCGGCGGGCCCGGCCCAGCTGGCGGCGCCAGAGATGGCTCACGGTCGAGATGGCCGAGGCGCCGGCGCCACCGAGCCCGCCCCCGCCACCCGAGGCAGCCCGGTCCTCGTCGAGTGCCTCGCGCACGAGGCCCGCGATGTCGACCTCGGGGACGGGCGGCGCATCCCGCTCCAGCGTGAGGTAGTGCTCGGCCAGGCGGAGGGCGGCGTAGCCATCGGCGATGGTGTGGTGGAGCTTCGCGAACATGGCACCCCGGCCGCCCTCGACCCCGTCCACGACCACGAAGTGCCACAGCGGGCGGGTGCGGTCGAACGGGTCCTGCATGAGGCGGGCGGCGAGGTCGTACAGCTGGCGCAGCGAGCCCGGGGCGGGCAGGGCGACGTGGCGCAGGTGGTTGTCGAGGTCGAACTCCGGGTCGGGCGCCCAGTGCGGGGGCGAGAGCCGCCCGATGCCGGGCACCACCCGCTCCCGGAGCCGGGGGATCTGGGCCGCCGCGAAGGCGATCCTCCGGCGGAAGTCGTCGATGTCGGGAGGCTGGTCGCAGACGACGATCATCCCGCCGCTGGGATTCAGCCACGGGTCCTTCTCGACGTTCCACATGAGCGCCTCGAAGTCCGACATCCGGTGCTGGAAGGTGACTCCGCGGACCGGCTCCTCGGGCATCTGGCCACGGTAGCGCCGCCGGCGGCGAGCCCGCCCTGTTGCCCGTAGAGTGAGCGGATGGCACGAGCCGCGGTCCTCGTGGACGTCGACCGGACGCTGCTCACCGGTCGCCCGGGCCGGGTGCTGCGGAACGCCCTGCACGATGCGGGTGTCGCGGCGCTGCCGGGGCCGCTGGGACCGGCGGTCGAAGCCGCCGCCACGCTCTCGCTGTCGACGCAGTTGTCCCTGCTCGCGGCGGAGGCCGGCCGTGGCTGGCCCGACGCCGCGGTGCGCTCGGCCGCCGCCACCGCGGCCGAGGCGGTGGTCGACGGTGCGCCCTACCTCCGCCCGCTGCTGGACGACCACCGGGCCGCCGGGGCGCAGGTCCTCCTGGTCAGCGCGGCCCCACCGGCCATCGCCGAGCCGCTCGGCCAGCTCCTCGGGGCCGAGGCCGTCGCCGGCACGACCTGGGCCGAGGGCCGAGGGGCGCTCGCCCCGCTCGAGGGCCCGCTGGTCTGGGCTCGAGCCAAGGCCGAGGCGGGCGCCGCCTGGCTGCGCTCGGCCCGCATCCCTACCCGCCGGGCCCACGGCTATGCGGACAACTTCTTCGCCGGACCGCTGCTCGCGTCCCTGGGCCACCCGGTGGCGGTGGATCCCGACGGCCGCCTCACCGTGCTCGCCCGGACGAGGGGCTGGCCCATCCGGCACCTCGACGTCCCCGAGGGCGTCGTGAAGGTGGCGGGCCGGGAGCTCCAGGAGTGGTTCCGACCCTTCACCGCCCTCGACCCGGTGCTGAACGCCCGGGTCGAGATCACCGGCCTGGACCATGTGCCCGGCCGCGGCGGAGCCATCCTCGTCTTCAACCACCGCAGCTACTTCGACGCCGCGGTCGTCGGCCTGGTGGCCGCCCGGGCCGGGCGCGCAGTGCGGGGCCTCGGGAAGCGCGAGGTGCTCGACGCCCCCGTCCTCGGCCAGCTCGCCCGGGTCGTGGGCACGATCCGGGTCGACCGGGGCACCGGCTCGGACGAGCCGCTCGAGGCCGCATCCCTGGCGCTGCGGGCCGGTGAAGTGGTGATGCTCGCCCCCGAGGGCACCATCCCGCGAGGCCCGGCGTTCTTCGACCCCGAGCTGCGGGGGCGGTGGGGCGCCGCCCGCCTGGCCGCGCTGACCGACGCCCCAGTGATCCCCCTGGGCGTGTGGGGGACCGAGGAGGTGTGGCCCCGTAGCGCCCGCCTCCCCCGCATCGACCCGCTGCGCCGCCCCCGCGTGACGGTCCGGGTCGGGCCACCGGTGGCTCTGACCCACGACGACCCGGACACCGACACCAAGCGGATCATGGCCGCCATCACCGAGCTGCTCCCGCCCGAGGCCCGCCGGCGCCGCACCCCGACCGAAGCCGAGCTCCGCCGCACCTACCCACGGGGCTACCGCGGCGACCCGGCCCGCGAGACCGAGCGCCGCCCCGGGCACGACTAGCCCAATCGCGTGAAATCCGCCACCCAGTTGGTCTCCCAGGTGGTCCCGCCGTCGTCGGAGAACGCCTGCTCCCACCGGGGCGCAGGGGTGGCGACGTTCGACCACGTGTAGCGGACGCGGATCGGCCGGCCCTCGAAGCTGTCGTCACACTCGAACACGCCGACGCCGCCCGAGAACGAGCCGACCACCGGAGGGTCGAGGCGAGCGGGATAACGGGTGTCGGCCCAGTAGATCGACCACTCCCCGCTCGCCGGGTCGAAGAAGCGGAACGTGACCCCCACGAAGCCACCGGCGTAGTCGGTGCGGAACTCCTCCACCGTCCCGAGGCCATCGAGGATCGGCCGGGCGTCGATCGTGGCCTCGAAGTCGTCCCACTCCTCCGATCCGGCCAGCCACTTGCGCCGTCGTCGCTGGCGGCTGGTCCACGTGCCCAGGAGGAAGTCGAAATCTCTCGCGTCGCTCATGGTCCGGACCGTAAGCCCCAAATAGGGCGATTTCAGCCCTCTATCGGCGCTGTACTTGGACATCGGCTCGCCCACCTCTCGCCTGCTGGAACTGCTGGAGCTGCTCCAAACCCGCCCGTCGACGACCGGGCGGCAGATCGCCGATCAGCTCGGCGTCGATCCCCGCACGGCGCGCCGCTACGTCGCGGTCCTGCAGGACCTGGGGATCCCCATCGAAGGCCGGCGAGGAGTCGGCGGCGGCTACCGGGTCCGGCCCGGCTACCGCCTCCCTCCGCTGATGCTCGCGGGCGACGAGGCCGTCGCAGTCGTACTCGGCCTGCTCGCGACCGGCCTCCCGGACCCCGACGGCCCCCCGGATGCGGCAGCCCGTGCCCTGGCCAAGATCAACCGCGTCCTGCCTGCCACGCTGCGCCGCCAGGTGGAAGCGCTCGAGGACACCCTCGACTTCACCACCCGGACTGCCGGCGCGCCTCCCGACGCCGCCCTCGTGCTGCTGCTCGCCGACGCCATCCGCCACCGCCATCGGCTGCACGCCGCCTACCGCTCCTTCACCGGCGCGCTGTCCGAACGCACGCTCAGCCCCTGGGGCCTCGTCGCCCACGACCACTGCTGGTACCTCGTCGCCCACGACCACACCCGCACCGGCCTCCGCATGTTCCGGGTCGACCGCATGTGGCGCGCCACGCTCGCCCCCGATCCTGCGGTCGATCCACCGCCCGACTTCGACGCCGTGGCCCACGTGACCCGCTCCCTGGCCACTGTGCCCGGGAGGTGGCAACTCGATGTCGTGCTCGATCTGCCGATAGACGAGGCCGCCCGACGCATCCCCGCCACCCTCGCCGAACTGGCGGACGACCCCGCCGGCACCCGCCTTCGCATGCCCGCCAACTCACTCGCCTGGGCCGCCACCGTTCTCGCCGGCCTCGGCTGCGCCTTCACCATCCGCCGACCGTCCGAGCTAAGCGCCCACGTCCGGGCCCTCGCCGACCGGCTCAGGGCGCAGGTCTGACGCCGCGACGGCTTGGCCCGACCTACGCTTCCCCGGTCGTGCTGGAGCAGCCGGGGATCGCAGCCAACCAGCAGGCGGTGGGCCCACCGCCCGCGCCCGCGCGGCCCGGCCGGTGGGCGGCGCTCGACGGCATCCGCGGCATCGCAGTGGCGCTGGTCGTGCTCGTCCACTCCGGCAACTCGCTCTGGCCCCAGGCCCGCTCCTGGCTGTGCCGCGGCGGCCCGCTCGGCGTTCACCTGTTCTTCGTGCTCAGCGGCTTCCTCATCACCACCGTGCTGCTCGACGAGGCCGACCGCCGGGGCCGCATCGACCTGTGGGACTTCGCCGGGCGCCGGGCCCGGCGGCTGGTGCCGGCGCTGGTGGTGCTGGCCGGTGCGCTGGTCGTGCTGGCCGCGCTGCGGCCCCGGCTGCCGCTGCGCCTGGCCGCGTCGAGCACCATCTACATGCTCAGCTTCACCTCCAACTGGCAGATCAACGGCCACCCCCTGCCGCTGGTCCAGCGGGCGCTCGGCCCGGCCGGGATGACCACCGAGGTGCTCCACACCTGGTCGCTGGCGATCGAGGTGCAGTTCTACGCCATGTGGGCCGCCGCGCTGTGGTTCGCCGTGCGCCGGGGCTGGAGCCTGCGCCGCATCGCCGCCCTCACCGCCGCCGTGGTCGCCGGCATCGTGGTGGCCCGCATCGTCGCCTACGAGCGCGGCACCGACTGGCTGCGCCTGTACTTCTCGACCTGGAGCCGGCTCGACGCCCCGCTCATCGGCGCCCTGGCCGCCCTCGCCTTCCGGGCCGGCTGGCTGTCCCGGCGCGCCCGTGAGCTCACGGTCGCCGGCGCGGTGGGCCTCGCCGCCTTCGTGGCCGTCGCCTTCCTCACCACCTGGTCGCTGCCCGCCCTCCCGCTCGGGCTCTACGCCGGGCTCGCCCTGTGCGGCGCGCTGGCGGTGGCGGCGGTGGTCGTGTCGCCCGGCACCCGCTTCGCCCGGGGCCTGGGCTGGCGGCCGCTGGTGCTGCTGGGCACGATCTCCTACTCGCTGTACCTGTGGCACTACCCGATCTTCTGGACGATCGAGCGCCGCGACCCGGACTGGCCGGGCCCGGTGCGCCTGCTGTTCGGCATCGGCCTGGCGCTGGCCGCGTCGGCGGCCTCCTACCTGCTGGTCGAACGGCGGTTCTTGTCCCGTTCCGGCGCCCGCCGGCGGGTCGATCCCCGGCCGGCCCTCGCCGTCCCCGACACCCAGCCGCCGTAGGGATCTCGCCCGGTCGACAGCTCCGGCGACGCTGGTGTCAGACGCACTACGCTGCGGAGCGGACGCGGTGAGCGGCAGGGCGTCACCGTGTCGTCCGGCGCGGGGAGGGCCGATGACGACAAGACCGCTGGGGACGGCGCTCGGTCTGCTCGTCGGCTTCCTCGCGGTCGTGATCGCGCTCGACAGCACCCCGCTGCTGTCGAAGGACGCCGCCATCGTCGTGGACGACAGCGCCCAGCTGGCGGCCGGGGTGTTCGGGGCGGTGGCCTGCTGGTGGACCGCCCGGCGGCACACGGGCAGCCAGCGGCGGTGGCGACTGCTGATGGCCATGGGCCTGGCCGGCTGGAGCGTGGGCCAGGCGATCTGGTCGTGGTACCAGATCGCCCTCGACACCCCACTGCCCTGCCCGTCGCTGGCCGACGTCGGCTTTCTCGCCCTGCCCGTGCTGGCTCTGCCCGCCCTGCTGACCCTGGGCAGCGGCGCCTCGCGCCCGCCCGGCCCCGGGTCCCAGCACACCTCCACGGTGTACCTGCTCGACAGCGTGGTCGTGGTCGGATCGCTGTTCGTCCTCACCTGGGCCACGTCGCTCGGCACCGTCGTCCACACGGTGGCGCCGACCGCCCCGGCGTTCGCGACCGCCGTCGCCTACCCCGCCACCGACCTGGTGCTGGTCGTGATCGTCGGGCTGCTGGCCGTGACCCGCCGGGTGCCCGAGCAGTACCGCACCCAGCTCGCCCTGCTGGGGTCCGGGCTGGTCGCCATCTCCGTGTCCGACAGCATCTTCGCCTACATCATCTCGACCGGCGGTGAGGAGATGCCGCCCGTCACCAACCTGGGGTTCATCGCCGGCCCGCTGCTGATCGGTGTCGCCGCCCTCACCGGCCCGGACGAGCGCCACGGCGCCCACGTCCGCCGCGCGCGCCACCGCACCGAGATCGCCCACCTGCTGCTGCCGTTCGTGCTCGTGGCGCTGACCGCCGCCGTCGTCGCCGCGCAGGCGGTCGCGGGGTGGCGCATCGATCCCGTCGAGGCGGTCATGGTCGTCCTCGTCGTGGCGGTGGTGCTGGTCCGCCAGGTGATCACGTCGCTCCAGAACGCCGTGCTCGTCGAGCGCCTCTCGGCCATCCAGGCCCAGCTCACGCACCGGGCCCTCCACGACCCGCTCACCGGCCTGGCCAACCGCGTGCTGTTCGGCGAGCGTCTGCGCATCGCCGTCGACCGCCACAACATCCACCACCGTCCCTTCGCCCTGGTCATCGTCGATCTCGACGACTTCAAGGCGATCAACGACCGGTACGGGCACAGCGCGGGCGACGTCGTGCTCCAGGCCGTCGGCCAGCGGCTCCGCAGCTGCGTGCGCGCCACCGACACGGTCTCCCGCCTGGGCGGCGACGAGTTCGCGGTGCTGGTCGACGCCCCGGCGCTGCCGCCGGGCGGGATCGGCCAGCGCATCCTGTCCGCCTTCCACCACGCGTTCGTGATCGAGGGCTGGCGGCTCATGGTCAGTGCCAGCCTGGGTGTCGTCGAGCCCGGGCAGGAGCCCCGGCTCACGGCCGACCTGCTGCTGCACCGGGCGGACGCCGCCATGTACGTCGGCAAGCGCCGCGGCAAGGGCGTGGCCGTGCACTACCGGCCCGAGATGGACCGCGAAGTGCCGCAGCTGGCCCAGGCGGCGTGGCGCTCACCGGCGCGGTGGTAGCACCCCGTAGATCGTGGCGGTCGAGCCCGAGCCGGCGTGGTTGATCGGTCCCGCCACCAGCACCCAGGCCCCCGTGGTCGGCAACGCCGCGAGGTTGGCCATGTTCTCCAGGCTGATGCGGTGCCGGTCGAACAGCAGCGTCGACACCGCGAACGTGTCGTCGATGCCGAGGTCGGCTCCGAACGTGTCGGTGCCGAGCGAGCCGCGCTGGCCGAGCTTGCCGTGGTCGATCAGCCACTCCGCCGCCTCGAGGCCGAAGCCCGGCTGGTGCAGCACGCCGTCCTCGTCGAAGTTCGGGTAGGCGGGCGTGCCCCACCGGTTCTCCCAGCCGGTCCACAGGACGATGGCTGACTGCCGGGGGATCGGGCCGTTGCGGCGCTCGAAGTCCTCCAGATCGGCGACGGTCAGCGCGTAGTCCGCGTTCGCGGCGGCCTTGGCCCGGATGTCGATCTTCACCGCCGGCAGGAACAGGTCGCCCGGGTCGAGCTGGTCGGCGGTCAGCCCGCCCTCCTGGAAGTGGGCGGGCGCCCCCCAGTGCGTGCCGGTGTGCTCGGCCTCGCGGACGTACTGCATGTAGAAGCCGTCCTCGGGGATGGTGTTGACCGTCTCGAGCGTGAACTCGGGGTCGCCCGGGAACACGTTGGTGACCGCCGGGTCGTTGACGTGCGACAGGAACACCAGCCGCAGCCGCGACAGGTCCACGCCGGCCGGAGCGTCCCGCCGCCCGTCCTCGTTCGAGCGCCCCGTCGCGCCGGCCGGCTCGGCGCCGCCGAGGGCACCGGCGCCCATCAGTCCCGCGATCCCCACCGCCGAGCGGAGCATGTCTCGTCGTTGCACTGGCTCACCGTCCACAGTCTCGCCGGATACGCGTCCCGGTACGTTACGTCCCCCCGGAGCGCCGCTGCGGCGGCGAGCGACCCCCAGCGCCACGTGGGGGGTTCGCCGGATGGGACGGGCGCGGCGGCCGGGACACGCTGCCGGGCATGCACAGTCCTCCCCCGACATCCGCCCGCGGGCCCGGCCGGCAGCCAGTGCTGGTGCTGGTGGGCCCGTCCGGGGCCGGCAAGTCGACGCTCGTCGCCGCGCTGGCCCGCCTCGGTGTGGTGAGCGTCCACCCCACCTGGACCACCCGACCACCCCGCCCCCACGAGGTGGCGGTCGGCTGCCCGGAGCACCGCTTCGTGTCCGACCGCCGGTTCGACCAGCTCGCCGGGGCCGGGTTCTTCACCGATGCCGTGCGCCCGTTCGGCGGCGCCCACCGTTACGGCCTCCCGCCGCTCCCCCGCCGCCCGGCGGGCTCGCCCTCGACCGCCGAGCGCATCCACACCGTCCTGCTGCGGGCCACATACCTCGACCGGGTGGCCGCGGCGCTGGACCCGATGGTCGTGTACCAGGTCGAGGCGCCGCCGGCCGTGCTGGCCGCCCGGCTGGCGGCCCGCGGCACCGAACCGGCTGACATCCGGGCCCGCGTGGCGTTCGACGCCGAGGACTCCGCCATCGGTCGGCGCTGGGCCGACCGGATCCTGGCCAGCGACGGCACTCTGGCCTCGCTGGTGGCGCGGACGCGGGCCGTCCTGGCCGAAGACCTCGGCTCGGGCCGGACGATCACGGTCGGTGCGGCATGAGCCGCCCGCCCCGCACGGCCAGGCAGTTGGTGGCTTTCATCCTCATCAGCGTCCTCGCCATCAGCGGACTCCTCCTCGTCGCCCTGGCCGTCCTGTTCGTGATCGGCATCAACAACTGGGGAAGTAACAAGTGAGCATCGTCCTCCGCATCCGCACCCTCGTCTCGCTGGCCCGCCCGGCCGTGCTCCTCCTCGTGATCCTGTCCGCAGCCGCCGGCCTGGCCGCCGCCGGGGTGGCCGACCGGCCCGCGGTCGCGGCGCCGGTGGTGGTGGCCGTGACCGGGTTCATCCTGTTCGCGGTGACCGTCAACGACCTGGCCGACGAGGCGGTCGACCGGGTGAACCTCGCGGGCGTCCCCGGCCGCCCGCTGGTCGAGGGCCGGGCGGACCGGCGGGAGATGATCCTCGTCGCGGCGATCTCGGCGACGCTGGCCCTGGCGGCGGCCCCGTTCGTCAGCGCCGCGGCGCTGGGCGTGGTGGCGGGCGGTCTGCTCTTCGCCCTGGCCTATTCGCTGCCACCGATCCGCCTGTCGGGCCGGGGCGCGCTGGCATCGCTGCTGCTGCCGGCCGGGTTCGTCGCCGTGCCGTTCATCCTGGGCCTGGCAGCGGGTGACGCCCCGCTGGCCGGGCGCAACGCGCTGCTGCTCGCCGGCCTGTACGTCGGGTTCATCGGCCGGATCCTGCTCAAGGACTTCCGCGACGTCCGGGGAGACGCCCTGTTCGGCAAGCGGACGTTCCTGGTCCGCCACGGCCGGGAGGCGACCTGCCGGACCAGCGCCGCCTGCTGGATCGCCGGTGCCGCCACCCTCGCCGCCGCCCCCGGCCTGTCGCCCACGGTGGGGACCGGCCAGGTCGCGCTGCTCGCGGTGGCGCTGGTCCTGCTCCACCGGCTGCGCACCGACCTCGGGCCGCACCGGGACGAGCGGATCATCTCGGCCCTGGCCATCGTGGGCCGGGGCATGGTGCTGGTCGTGATCGCCCACCTGGCGGCCGTCGATGCCGGCCGGTCGGGCCTGTTCGCGGCGGCGGTGGCGGCCGCCCTCACCACCATCACCCTGGCCGACGCCCGGGCGATGCTGCGGTACGGCCCGCGGGTGCGCCTGCGGCTGCCGGCCGACATGCAGGCGGGACCGGCAACAGGTATTTCGGCTGGCGTGTACGCAGGGTTCGACGGCCGTTAAGCGGAGCGTTCACGTCACGGGGCAGAGTGGGGGCGGAACCTCGGCTGGGACCGTCGGACACCAATGGGAGGAACCGTGACTGACACCAGGACGTCGATCAACCGCCGCGCTTTCTTGCAGGGAGCAGTGGGCGCGGGGGCCGGGGTAGCCCTGGCCGGACCGTTCGCCGCCTTCGGCGCCCGTGCCGCCGGCGCAGCGGCACCACCACCGCAAGGGGTGGGTTATGGCCCGCTGTTCCCGGTCAAGGACCAGACGACGGGCCTCGAGCTGCTGAACCTGCCCCGGGGCTTCGAGTACATGAGCCTCGGCTGGCGCAACGACGTCATGTCCGACGGGACGCCCACGCCCAGCAGCCACGACGGCATGGCCGCGTTCCGGGACGGCGACCTGGTCCGCCTCGTGCGCAACCACGAGCGGGGCGCGGGCACGCCGTTCGCCCCGGCGGGCGCCACCTACGACCCCCAGGCGAGTGGCGGAACCTCCAACCTGGTGTTCGATCCGGACGCCGGCGCCCTGGTGGAGCACTACGCCAGCTTGAGCGGCACCATCCGCAACTGTGCGGGCGGGCCGACGCCCCGCGGCACCTGGCTCAGCTGCGAGGAGACGACCGACATCTCCGCCGGCGGCACGCGCCACGGCTACATCTTCGAGGTCCCGTCGAACGGGCAGTCCAACGCGGTGCCCCTGGTGGGCATGGGCCGGTTCTCCCACGAGGCCAACGCCACCGATCCGGCCACCGGCATCGTCTACGAGACCGAGGACTCGGGATCGTCCGCCCTCTACCGCTACATCCCGAACGACCGCGACAACCTCGCCGCGGGCGGGCAGCTCGAAGCCATGGCGCTCGACGGCACCACCGACACCCGGCTGTGGGCCACCGGCGAGAGCGCGGCCGCCCACTGGGTGGTCGTCGACTCCCCCGACTGGGCGCCCGGCGAGCCGACCCCGTGGCAGCAGGTCCAGGCCAAGGGCGCGGCGCGCATCGTGCGCGGCGAGGGGTGCTGGTATGGCAGCGGCCTGATCTACGTGATCTCCACCAGCGGCGCCGCCTCGGGCCAGGGCCAGGTGTTCGCGTACGACCCGGTCGGCGTCACATTCACCTGCGTCTTCGCCTCGCCTTCCTCGGACGTGCTCAACGCGCCCGACAACGTCACGGTCAGCCCCCGTGGCGGCCTGGTCCTGTGCGAGGACGGCAGCGGCCGCGAGTACCTGCACGGCCTGACCCCCGGCGGCGAGATCTTCCGCTTCGCCGAGAACAACATCGTGCTGCCCGCCGAGTTCCAGACCACGAAGGGCTACGCGGGCGACTTCAGCGACTCGGAGTGGGCCGGCGCCACCTTCGAGCCCAAGAACGGCAACTGGCTGTTCGTCAACATCCAGTCCCCGGGCGTCACCTTCGCCATCACCGGGCCCTGGCGGCGGGGCGCCCTTTGAGCCCTCGCTGAGGGACGACCGTGGCGGCGGGGTCGTCGACCGACTGGATCCCCGCCGCCCCCATCCCAGGCGTTCGGGCTACTTCGGCGCGAAGCGCTGGCCCGCGTCGAGGCGGATGCAGGAGCCGTTGAGCATCGGGTTCTCCACGATGGCGACGGCCAGGCGGCCGTACTCCTCGGGCCGGCCCATGCGCTTGGGGAAGGCAGCATCCTTGGTCAGGGTGTCCGCGTACTCGTCGGGGATGCCCTTGGTCAGGCCGGTGCTGAACAGGCTCGGGGCGATGACCAGCACACGGATGCCGAGGCTCCCGAGGTCCCGGGCCATCGTCAACGCCATGCCCGCGATCCCGGCCTTGGCCGCGGTGTAGGCCACCTGGCCGATCTGGCCCTCGAAGGCGGCGATCGACGCGGTGCTGATGATGACCCCGCGCTCCTCGTCCTCGGGCTCGTTGCGGGCCATGTGCGCCGCCGCGAGCCGCGCCACGTTGAACGAGCCGATCAGGTTCAGCTCGATCACCCGGCGGAACTCGTCGAGCGGGTGCGGGCCCTCCCGCGTCAGGGTGCGCTTCGCGGCCCCGCCCCCCGCGGTGTTCACCGACACGTGCAGGGACCCGCCGAGCGCCTCGACCGCGGCGTCGATGGCGGCCTCGGTGCCCTCGGCGTCCATCACGTCGCACGGGTGGAACGTGCCGCCGAGGGCCTCGGCCACCTCGGCGCCGGCCGACTGGGGCCGGTCGAGGATGGCCACCCTGGCCCCCTTGGCCGCGAGCTGATCGGCGGTGGCCCGAGCCATGCCCGATGCGCCGCCGACGATCACTGCCGCTTTGCCCTTGATCTCCACTGGTGACACTCCCCCTGGCTGGGTGATGTAGGCGGCCATGCTACGGACCACGAGCCGGGCGCGAGCGATCCGCTCAGACCGCGACCTCGTAGAGGGCCCACGGCTGGGCCAGGCCCTCGAGGTGGTGCTCGCCCCGGGGAGCGAAGGCGAGCCCGCACCCGGCCACGAGGTCGGTCACGGTGCGCGACACCCAGATCGAGCCGGGCTCGGCCGCCCGGGCGAGGCGCCCGGCCACCTGGACCCCGGTGCCGGCGATGTTGGCGCCCCGGCGTTCCACCTCCGCCGTGTGCACCCCGGCCCGGATCTCCACGCCTAGCGGCGCCAGGGCGTTCCGCAGGTCGCAGGCCGCCCGCACGCCCCGCCCCGGACCGTCGAACGTGGCGATCAGCCCTGCGCCGGTCCCCTCCACCAGCCGGCCGCGGTGGGCTTCCACGCACCGTCGGGCCGCGCTGACCACATCGTCGGGGACGGCGTCGGACGCCACGACCTCGGCGTGCAGCACGGTGGCGAGGAACCGCTCGGGGGCAGCGCCACCCACCGATGCGCCGACGACGAAGTCCTTCACCGCCGCGAGGATCGGCTCGGTGTCGCCGCTGAACAGGAAGTGGTCCCGGCCGGGCAGCTCGACCAGCCGGGCGCCGGGGATGCCCGCCACCAGCTCGCGGGCATGCTCCAGCCCGGCGTAGCTGTCGTCCGAGCGGTGGATCACCAGCGTCGGCACCCGGATGCTCCCCAGGACACCCGTGACGTCGATGACGCTCATGAGCTCGGCCAGCCGGCGCGCCGTGCCCGGCGTGGCGGCCTGGCGCTCGAACCGGCCGAAGAACCGGGTGCCCGACGCCGTGCGGGCCATGGTCTCGGCCAGGCCGGCGAACACGCGGCCCTGCCCCCACCGGCGCTCGACGAAACGGAACTCGGGCCGGTCGGGCTGATCCCGCCAGGGATGGCGGGCCCAGGTGCCGTGCAGCACCAGCCGGGACACCCGCTCCGGGTGGGCCGCCGCCAGGAGAACGGCGAGCGACCCGCCCTCGGACGAGCCGAACACCGCGGCCTGGTCCATGCCGGCCGCGTCCATCACGGCCCGCACGTCGTCCGCCCGCTGCTCCAGCGCGGGCGCCTCGCCCGGCCCGAGCCGCTCGGACAGGCCGGTCCCCCGCTTGTCGAGCACCGCGACCCGGCTGAAGGACCCGAGCCGGCGGAGGAACCGGGCGATGGCCGGATGCTCCCACTGGACCTCGACGTTGGTGGTGAACCCCTCGATCAGCACGAGGTCGGGACCCTCGCCGAAGGACTGGTAGGCGATCGACGCCCCGTCGTTCCGGACGTAGTGCGTGGGCGGGATGGGGTCGAGCACCGCGTCCGGCCGCTCAGCCTCGTGCGGGCCGCCGGGCGGAGCGACGAGCCGGTAGCCGCGGCCGTAGACGGTCTTGATCACCCGTTGTGCCTGCCCGTCGTCGCCGACGGCCGCCCGAGCCTGCTTGATCCGCGTCGTCAAGGCCGATTCGGACACGAACCGGTCGCCCCACACGGCGTCCAGCAGCTCCTCCTTGGTGACCACCCGCTCGCGGTTGGCCGCCAGGAAGGCGAGCACGTCGAACACCTGTCGCTCGACATAGACGATGCGTCCGCCCGATCGCAGCTCGTAGGTGTCGGTATCCAGCTCGACGCCACCGAAGCCGTACCGCATGGCGGGAGTGTAGATGCCATCGCCGGAACAGCCCCGGGACCAGCGGAAACCCGCTGTCGGGCCGCGGGCGCGTCCACGACACTGGGGGCGTGCTGACGGCCGAGGACCACGCGCGCCTCGCGGCGAGCGGCATCGTCCGCCTGCCCGGCGCCGTCGACCGCGCCACCACCGACGCCATGGCTGCGCAGGTCTGGGAGTCCCTCGCCGAGCGGGGGATCGACCGGGCCGATCCGGGCACGTGGCCGGAGGGGTACATCGGCAAGCACCAGTCCTTGCGGCGGCGCGGGGTCTTCGACGCCTTCGCCACCCCGGCGGTCGCCGCGCTCGTCGACGTCCTCCTGGGTGCGGGCCGGTGGAACGTGGCGGGCCGGTGGGGACCGGCGCTGGTGACGTTCCCCGAGTCGGGCCCCTGGACCGTGCCCCACAGCGGGTGGCACGTCGACGTCCCGGCCAAGGGCGACCCGGATCGCCCAACTGTCGCCCGCCTGTTCGGCTACGTGGGCGACGTGGTCCCCCAGGGCGGCGGCACGGTCGTCGTCGAGGGCAGCCACGAGGTGGTCCGCCGCCTGGTGGAGGCCGCGCCGGACCACGACGCCGGTGGCTCGGTCTCCATCCGGCGCCGGCTGCTGTCGCTGTCGCCCTGGTTCCGGGCGCTGGACCGAGAAGGTGCCGGCGACCGCGTTCGCCAGTTCATGCTCGACGGCGACGAGGTCGACGGCGTGCGGGTGCGGGTCGCGGAGCTGACCGGCGAGGCGGGCGACGTCGTGGTCATGCTCCCGTGGACCCTCCACAGCCTGGCCAAGAACTGCTCGCCCGCCCCACGCTTCATGGTGACCCACTCGATCTACGCCGCCCCCACCGCTACGACTTGATCCATCAATCCAGTTTGATGTAATCAGGAAGGGTGACCGTGCAGCCGGGGCGCGTCGGGGAGCTGGCGCGGCTGTTCCTGCGCCTGGGGGTGACCGCGTTCGGCGGGCCGGCCGCGCACATCGCGATGATGCACGACGAGGTCGTCATGCGGCGGGGCTGGGTCAGCAACGACCGCTTCGTCGATCTCGTCGGCGCCACCAACCTGATCCCGGGACCGAACAGCACCGAGCTCGCCATCCACCTGGGCTGGGACCGCGCCCGGGGCCGCGGGCTCGTCGTGGCCGGCGTGTGCTTCATCCTGCCGGCCGCGGTGATCGTCGGGGTCCTCGCCTGGGTCTACGTCACCTACGGCGACACGCCGGCCCTCGAAGGCGTGCTCTACGGCATCAAGCCGGTCGTGATCGCCATCGTCGCCCAGGCGCTCATCAAGCTCGTGCCCGCGGTGGCCAAGACCGTGCTGCTCGGCCTGCTCGCGGCCGCCACACTCGTCGCCTACCTCGCCGGGATCAACGAGCTCGTCCTGCTCGTGGCGGGCGGCGCGCTCGCCGCGGGCCTCCACCTGGCCCGCTCGATGCAGACCCGCGTGTCGCTGTGGTGGCCGCTCCCGCTCGCGGCCCTGGCTGCCAGGGCCGACGTCGGGCTCGGGCAGGTGTTCTGGGTGTTCCTCCGCATCGGAGCCGTGCTCTACGGCAGCGGCTACGTGCTGCTCGCCTTCCTCCAGGGCGAGCTGGTCGACCACCGGGGCTGGATCACCAGCCAGCAACTGCTCGACGCGGTGTCCATCGGCCAGGTGACCCCGGGACCGGTGTTCACCACCGCCACGTTCGTCGGCTACCTCACCGCCGGCGGCTGGGGCGCCGTGGTCGCCACGGTCGGGATCTTCCTGCCGTCCTTCCTGTTCGTCCTCCTGCTCACCCGGGTCGTCGGCTGGATGCGCGCCAACCCGACCTTCGGAGCCGCGCTCGACGGCGTCAACGCCGCCGCCATCGCGCTGATGGCCGGCGTGAGCCTCCAGCTGGCCGGCGACGCGGTCGTCGACGTCCTCACCCTCGCCATCGCCGCGGCCGCCGGGCTCTTGCTGTGGCGCACCCGTCTGAACTCGGCCTGGCTGATCGCCGGGGGCGCCGCCATCGGCACCGCGCACACCCTGCTGGCCTGATCAGGTGGGCAGGGTGAAGCTGACGGAGGCGCCGCCGCCCGTCGGGTCGTTGCCCGCCTCGATGGTGCCCCCGTGCGCTTGGACCAGGTCGCGGGCGATGGACAGCCCCAGGCCGCTGCCCCGGGAGTCGCCTGCCCGCTCGAAGCGATCGAACACGTGGGCCAGCTGGTCCTCCCGGAACCCCGGGCCCGCGTCCGTCACCCGGCACCGGACCCACCGGCCATCGCCCGCGTCGGGCCCGAGTGAGGCCGACACCTCCACCAGCACCTCGCCGCCCGCGGGCGTGTGGCGGATGGCGTTGGCCAGCAGGTTGTCCAGGACCTGGCGGATGCGAGCCGGGTCCACCCACACCTTGGGCAGCTCGGGAGCGAGCGAGGCCCGCAGCGCCACGCCCCGCTGGCGGGCCTGGGCCTCGTGCCGCCCCATCACCTCCTCGACGAGGACGCCGACCGCCACCGTCTCCTGCTGGAGGACCAGGCGTCCGGTCTCGGCGAGCGCCAAGGTGTGCAGGTCGTCCACCAGGTGGCCCAGCCGCTGGGTCTCGTCCAGCAGCGACGCCACATGGCGGTCGTCCCGGGGATGGACCCCGTCCATCTGCGCCTCGATCTCGCTCTGCAGCACGGCCAGCGGGTTCCGCAGCTCGTGGGTGATGTCGGCGAGGAAGCGCCGCCGCTGCTCCTCGTTGGCGGCCAGCCGCGCCGCCATCTGGTTGAAGGTGGCGGTGAGCTGGCGCAGCTCGCGCGGCCCTCGCACTGCCACGTCGACCCCGTAGTCCCCGGTGGCGACCTGCTCGGCGGCGCCCAGGAGGTCGCCCACCGGACGGCTGATGCGGAGGTAGGCCAGGACGACCGCGGTGACGACCCCGAGGATCAGCGTCACCATCACGCCCCGGGGACGGCCCTCGCCGGGCTCCCCCCAGTAGCCGGTGACCAGCCCCATGAGGGTCACCGGGACCAGCCAGGCCAGGACCAGCCCCACCGCGACGGCGAGCGACCGCCGCCGGAAGCGCCGGCGCGCCGGGGACTCAGTCATCGGCGAAGCGATAGCCGACGCCGTGCACGGTCAGCAGGTAGCGGGGCCGGTGCGGGTCGGGCTCCAGCTTGCGGCGGATGTTCTTGACGTGCGCATCCACGGTCCGCTCGTAGGACTCGACCACGACACCGTGGACGGCGTCGAGCAGCTGGGACCGGGTGAACACCCGGCCGGGCTGGCGGGCCAGCTCCACCAGCAGGTCGAACTCGGTGGCGGTCAGGTCGAGCACCCGGTCGCCCACCGTGATCTCGCGGCGGCCGGTGTCCACCGTGACGTCCCCGACCCCGAACCGTTCCCGCTCCGCCTGCCGGCCTTCGGTGCGCCGCAGGACCGCCCGCACCCGGGCCAGCAGCTCCCGGGGGCTGAACGGCTTGACCAGGTAGTCGTCCGCCCCCAGCTCCAGCCCGAGGACGCGGTCGGCCTCCTCTCCCCTGGCGGTCAGCATGATGATCGGCACCGCCGAGCTGCGGCGCAGGTCGCGGGCCACGTCCAGGCCGTCGAGACCGGGCAGGCCCAGGTCGAGCACCACCAGGTCGGGCGGGCGGGCCCGGGCCAGGGCGGCGGCGCGCTCGCCGTCGGCGGCGGTCGTCACCGAGAACCCGGCGCCGCGCAGGTAGTCGCCCACGACCTCGACGATCTTCGGCTCGTCGTCGACCACCAATACGGTCTTCGCCACCTCTCCATCCTGGCGCCAGGCCACGTCAGAGCCTCCTTCCGAGCGCAGGATCCCCGTCAGTTGTGAAGCCCGTGTGAAGCGGCATGAGGAGCATCCGCACGGTCCGTTCACAACCGCTTCACACCTCGGGCCGAGCCTCCGAGGCATGCAGACCAACCAGACACCCCGGGTGCCTGCGCTGCGCAGGGTCGTCACCTGGAGCTATGACCGCCGGCGGCGCGTCGTGGCGTTGTGGATCGTCGCCCTCGTGGCCGCGACGGTGCTCGCCCGCGTGGCCGGAGGCGACACCGAGCAGGACTTCACCGTTCCGGGCAGCGACTCGGCCCAGGCCGTGGAGCTGCTCCAGGAGCGCTTCCCCCGCTTCGCCGGCGGCACCGTCGACGTCGTCTACACCGACCCGGCCGGGGTCACCGACCCGGCCACCGAGGCCCGAGTCGATGCCCTCGCCGCCGACATCGCCCAGGTCGACCACGTCCTCGCCGCCGAAGCCGGGCCCGTCTCCCCCGACGGCTCGACCGGGATGGTGCAGGTGCAATTCGACCAGGCCGCCCAACGGCTGCCCGCGGAGTCGGTCGAGCGGGTCATGGACCTGGCCGGCGAGGCCGAGGGTGACGGTCTCCGGATCGAGCTCGGCGGGTTCCCCATCGAGCGGGTCGAGCGGAGCGAGGCCGGGTCCGAGTCGGTCGGGCTGGTCGCCGCGCTGCTGATCCTCATGGTCGCGTTCGGCTCGGCGCTCGCGGCCGGGCTGCCCCTCGCGGTCGCCGGGCTCGCCCTGGGCGTGGCCATCGGCGGGGTCTGGCTGGCGGCCAACGTGATCGACGTGCCCGACTTCGGGGTGCAGATCGCCACCATGATCGGCATCGGCGTCGGCATCGACTACGCCCTGTTCATCGTGACCCGCTACCGGTCGGCGCTGGCGCAGGGCCACTCGCCCCGCCAGGCCGTGGTCATCGCCGGATCGACGTCGGGGCGGGCGGTGGTGTTCGCGGGCAGCACCGTCGTCATCTCGATCTTCGGTCTGGTGCTCATGGGCCGCGACTACCTCTGGGGCCTGGCCCTGGCGACGTCGCTCGTAGTCGCGGTGGTGGTGTTCGCGTCGGTGACCGTCCTCCCGGCGCTGCTGGGCTTCGCGGGCCACTCGATCGACCGGTTGCGGCTGCCGTGGTTCCGCCACGAGGGCGACGGCCGCCGCACGCTGTCGTGGCGGTGGAGCCGGGTCATGCAGCGGCGGCCCCTGGCCGCAGGCCTCGGCGCCCTGGCGGTACTGCTGGTGCTGACCGCCCCGGCCACCGGCCTGCGGTTCGGCATGCCCGACGCCGGCAACGGTTCGCCCGACCTGACCAGCCGGCGGGCATATGACCTGACCGCGGCGGCGTTCGGCCCGGGTGCGAACGGCCCGCTGCTGGTCGCCGTCGACCTCGGTGAGTCGGGCGCGGAGACCGCCGACCGGATCGCGGACGACGTGCGGGCCACCGACGGGGTCGCCGCGGTGCTGCCCCCGGCGGTCAACCACGCGGGCGACGCCGCGGTGGTCACGGTCGTCCCCACCACCGGCCCGCAGGACGAGGCCACCGAGGACCTCGTGCACACGCTGCGCGACCGGGTGCTGCCGGACGCGGTTGCCGGCACCGGGGCCGAGGCGTCGGTGGGCGGCATGACGGCCACGTTCATCGACGACAGCGAGGACACCGCCAGCCGCCTTCCGCGGCTCATCGGCGGGGTCGTGCTGCTGTCGTTCCTGCTGCTTATGTCGGTGTTCCGCTCGCTGGCCGTCGCCCTCAAGGCCGCGGTCATGAACCTGCTGTCCATCGGCGCGGCCTACGGCGTCATGGCGCTGGCCGCCGGCGGGGGCTGGCTCGGCGGGCTCGTCGGCATCGAGGAGGCCACGCCCGTGCCCGCCTGGCTGCCGATGATGATGTTCGCCGTCCTCTTCGGGCTGTCGATGGACTACGAGGTGTTCCTCCTGTCCCGCGTGCGCGAGGAATACGTGCGGACCGGGGACAACGGCCGCGCCGTGGCCGACGGCCTCGCCGGGACGGCCCGGGTGATCACCGCGGCCGCGGCGATCATGGTCACGGTGTTCGGCGCCTTCGTGCTGGAGGACGCGGTGTTCCTCAAGCTGGCCGGCCTCGGCCTGGCCACCGCGGTGTTCGTCGACGCCACCCTGGTCCGCCTGGTGCTGGTCCCCGCCACCATGGAGCTGCTCGGAGACCGCAACTGGTGGCTGCCCCGCTGGCTCGACCGCCTGCTCCCCGACGTGCACATCGAGGGCGACCCCGTGGAGCCCGAGCCGGCCGACACCGGCGGCGACCGGGAGCTGGTGCTGAGGTAGACCGGCGGCTACTACCACCACGAGTTCGTGCGCACGCCCGAGGGGTGGAAGAGCGCGCACCTCGTGGAGGAGCCGGTGTGGTTCCTCAACGCTCCGGGCGGCTGACCACACCGGCCAGCAGCTCGACGAAGCGGGCGGTGGTCTCGTCCCAGGTCGGCCGCGCCCGGGCCCGAGCGGCGGCCGCCGCGCCCAGCCGGGCCCGGGCCTCGGGATCGGACGCCAAGCGGGCCAGCGCCGCGGTCAGGGCCGGGCGGTCGCCGGGCTCGAGGATCAGGCCCTCGCGCTCGTGGCCGGCCAGGTTGGGCAGGTTGCCGGCCCTCCAGCCGACCACCGGCAGCCCGGCCGCCATCGCCTCGCCGTAGACGGTGCCGTAGGGGTCGCGGTAGCTCGGCAGCACGAACACGTCGGCCGCCCGGTACAGCCCGGCCATCCGCTCGGGCGGCACGGGACCGTGCACGACCACCCGCCCGGCCACATCGGGCCGGTCCAGGCGGGCGGAGACCCGCCGGCCGTACCGGTGATCGATGTCGCTGCGGCCGACGAGGTGAAGCGTGGCCAGGTCGCGCGGCAGGCCGGCGAACGCCTCCACCAGGTCCAGCGCTCCCTTGCGGGGCACCCAGTTGCCGACGCTCAGCAGCGCGGCCCGGCGTCCGTGGCGCAGGTCGGGCGGTGGGCCCGCGGGCGGCGGGCCCACGTCCCGCCCCGGCACCACCACCGCACTGGGGACCGGCGGCAGCCCGGCCCCGGCCAAGGCTTCCGCGGCCAGCAGCAGCAGCGAGCACCGGCGGTACAGCGCCCGGTCGAGCGGGGCCTGGAGCCATCGCCGGAGCGGCCCGTGGTCGATACCTCCCGGCGGCTGGTGCAGGATGGCCACCAGCGGCGGGCCCGGCCGCCAGGGCGCCAGGTAGGCGGCGGCGATGCTGTCGACCACGACCACGTCGCTGTCCCGCACCCGGCGGAGCAGGCGCGGCGCGGACGCCGACGGCAGGGGGAACGGGCGCTCGGGCAGCGACACCAGGTCCAGCCGCGCGCCGTGCGCCGGGGCCAGCTCCGCCACCCGCCGGTGGTAGAGGTACCCGCCGGTCAGCTGGTCCGGCGAGCCCAGGGTCACGAGCGAGGCGACGAGCACGCGGGTCTCCCGCCGGTCGCCGACCCGTCGGTGGTCAGCTCACCGGGGCTCGGTAGCCGCCGAACGCCACCGGCGACTCCCAGACCCGGACGGCCAGATCCTCGCCGCCGCCCTGGGACACCGGACCGGCGAGCGTGCCGTGGAGCCAGCGGGCGAAGACCTCGACGGTGACGGCCTCGGCCTCCGGGGGCCGGATCTGCTCCAGGTCGGCATCGCGGAGGCGGCCGGCCACCTCGGCCAGCGCGGCGTCGAGCACGTCGAGGTCGCAGACCATGCCACGGTCGCCCAGGTCGTCCCGGCCGACCACGACTTCGAGCCGGTAGTCGTGGGCGTGCAGCTCACCTTCGGGCCCCTCGACGCCCGGCATCACGTGGAGAGCCCGCACCTCGATCGACGTCCCGACCTCGTACATGCGCCTCACGTGTAGCACAGCGCGGCGTGGACCAGTCCGGGAGTGCCCTGGTCGACGGCCGCGAAGGCGGCGGCCGCGTCGGCAAGGGGGAAGGCGTGGGTGGCGAGCGGGGCCAGCGGCAGCTCGGCCAGCAGGTCCCGCGCCACCGCGCGCCGCCGCCCCCGAGACCAGCGGCCGGCCAGCGCGGCGGGCACCGACGACACCTGTGTGCTGCGGATGCGCAGGCGGCGGCGGTGGAAGTCGCCACCGAGCGGAAGCCTCACGTCCTTGGTGCCGTACCACGACACCACGAGGGCCTCGCCCTCCTGGGCCAGCCAGGCGAGACCACCGGCGAGCACGTCCGGGCGCCCGCTGGCCTCCACCAGCAGGGGGGCACCCGCGGGGGCCAGGTCCGCCAGCGCCCCGGCCACGGCGTCGGGCGGGACGGCCTCCAACCCGAGCCCCGCCGCCACGGCCCGCCGGTCCGCGTTCGGCTCGATCGCCACGACCCGGCCCCCCGCCCGCCGCAGCAGCAGCGACGTGAGCAGGCCGACCGCGCCCAGCCCGGTGACGAGGACGGCCTCCTCCAGGACCGGTCCGGCGTCCAGCGCCACCTGGAGGGCGGTCTCCACCAGCGGGAAGAGCGTGCCCAGGCGGGGGTCGACCCCGTCGAGCGGCACCAGGTCGTCGGCCCGGGCGACGAAACGGTCTTGGTGCGGGTGGAAGGCGAACACGAGCCGGTCGTCGTCCGGTCCGCCCGCGGACCGCTCCACCCGCCCGACACAGCTGTAGCCGTAGCGGAACGGGAAGGCGAACGTGCCGGCGAGCGCCCCGATGGTCTCGTCGAGCGCCAGGGCGGGGTCGATCTGTCCCCGGTAGGCCAGCATCTCGGTGCCGCCGCTGATGCCCGACCACAGGGTGCGGACGAGCACCTCGCCGGGACCGGGCGCGGGGAGATCGACACCCACGAGCTCGACCCGCCGCGGCGCCGCGAACGAGACCGCCGTCGCCCTGGGATCGCCGTACCCGGCACTCTCCGTCACCGCCCCGTATCCTGGCCGCTCATGGGAGCGCCCGGCACGCCGGACGGCCCGGTCGTGCTGAGCGAGATCGCCAGGGTGACCCTGCCCACGTCGCTCGGGGTCTTCGATGCCCGGGCGTTCGATTGCGGATCCGGCCTGGTGTGCCTGGCCCTGACCAGAGGGGACGTCGCGGCCCGCGAGAACGTGCTCGTCCGGGTCCATTCCGAATGCCTCACCGGGGACGCGCTCGGGTCGCTGCGCTGTGACTGCGGCATCCAGCTCCAACTGGCCCTGCGGGCGATCACGGCCGCCGGCGAGGGCGTGCTGATCTACGCCACGGGCCACGAGGGCCGGGGCATCGGCCTGGTAGACAAGCTGCGGTCCTATGTCGAGCAGGACCGCGGCGCCGATACGGTCGACGCCAACCTGGCCGTCGGCGCACCCGTCGACGCCCGCCACTACGGCCCCAGCGCCGCCGTCCTCGACGCCCTCGGCGTCCGGTCGGTGCGCCTGCTCACGAACAACCCCGCCAAGGTCGAGGGCCTGCGCGCGGCCGGTACTCGGATCGCCGCGGTCGAGCCCCTCGCCACCGCGTCCCACACCCGCAATCGCCGCTACCTGCAGACCAAGGAGCGCCGGCTGGGGCACACCCGCCCCGCGGGCGAGGCCCTGGGGGCGCCGCTCGACGACAAGCCCGCCGTGGACGTCAGCAAGCTCATGGGCACGGGCTGCCCGCCGGACCGGCCCTACGTCGTGCTCAAGTTCGCCCAGACCCTGGACGGGCGCATCGCCACCGCCACGGGCGATGCCCGCTGGATCAGCGGCGAGGCCGAGCGCCGGGTCTCCCACGCGCTGAGGGCGGCCTGCGACGGTGTGCTGGTGGGCGTGGGGACGGTCGTCCGGGACGATCCGCAGCTGACCGTGCGGATGGTCCCCGGGGCGTCGCCTCGCCGCTTCGTGCTGGACTCGACCCTGCGTCTCCCGCTGGGCGCCAAGGTCCTGGGACCGGACGCGGCGACGACGATCCTGACCACGGACCGGGCCCGCAGGGAGCACCGCCGCGCCCTGGCGGAGCGGCAGGTCGGCGTGGAGGTGATGCCGGCCGGCCCCCAGGGCGTCGACCTGCGGGCGGCCCTGGCCGCACTGCGGCGGGCCGGCGTCGAGACCCTGCTGGTGGAGGGCGGGGCCCGGGTCATCACGTCGCTGCTCGGTGCCGGCCTCGTCGACCGGCTGGTCGTCGGCGTCGCGCCCCGGATCATCGGTCAGGGCACGGACGCAGTCGGCCCGCTCGGCATCACGTCGGTGGCGGACGGCCTCCGGCTCGTCAACCGGTCCACCCACGTGGTCGGCGAAGACTTGCTCATCGCCGGCGACGTGCGCCCACCGCCCTGAGCGCGGCCGCCGTGGTCACGGCCACGACGGCGACCCCGACCAGGAGGGGACCGAGGACGTAGTCGCGGGGGAGCAGGGACGGGTTGCCCCGGCCGGCGCCGTAGCCCGCGGCGTACGGCCAGCTGACCAGGGCGAGTGTGCCGGCGACGATGGCACCGGCCCGCACGGCGGGCCAGGCGGGGGCGGGGACCACGCCGCGCAGGGCCCAGGCGATGGCCCCCACCGCGGGGAGCAGGACGAGATCGTGGCCGTCCTCCGCCATCTCCCGTAGGGCCGCTTGCCGTCGCCGCGGCTAGCGGGATCAGGAGCGCTCGGCGGTGGCTAGCGTCTGCCGGGCCGAGCTGCGGGCCGCGTTGGCGGTGCTGCGGACGTTGGCCTGGGCCGCCCGGCCGGTGCTCTTCGCGCCGGACTTGGCGGTGCGGGCCGTCCCGGTGGCGCCGCGCTTGGCGGTTCGGGCTGTGCGGCGGGCGCCCGACTTGGCCGACGTGGCCGTCGCCCGTGCGGTGCGGCCGGCACGATCGGCCGCCGCCTTCGCCCGGCGGGTGGCGTCGATGGCGGCCTCGGTGGCTTC